>JAJYSO010000007.1 GCA_021793535.1 Bacteroidota bacterium
ACCGCTTCATCCACTCCTTTTTTATCGATAAGCATAGCGCCTAGCACAACTTCCTCTAAATCAACTGCCTGTGGCGGTATTTTTCCGCGCTCTAGGTTGATGAGCTCTCCTTTTCTGGCTTTGTAACCGTATGCTGTCTCAAATTGTTCCATGAAACAAAAATAGAATTTTAATTGTAAGTGAGATCCTCTTTCGTTTGGGTTGAATAAACGGGTTATAAACAAATATACTGTTGATAACTCTTAAATTGTGTTGATAACTGCCAAAAAAACCGAAGTTGCAACTTCGGTTTTTTCAAGTACCTTTAAATATCAGCACTTAGCTTTTGTAGACTCCCATTTCAGAATATTTTTTGATGCGTCCTTCGATCAATTCTTCTGCTGATAAGTTTTTTAATTCCTTAAAAGTTTCTAAAATTACTTTCTTTAATGTGGTACACATTTCTTCCAAATTATGATGAGCTCCTCCTAGGGGTTCTTTGATAATCTGATCGATAACGTTGAGCTTTTTAGCATCCTCTGCAGTCAATTTAAGTGCTTCTGCTGCCTCTTCTTTATGCTCCCAGTTTCTCCATAAGATGGAGGAACAGTTTTCGGGAGAAATTACGGAATACCAAGAGTTTTCCAGCATCATGACCCGATCTCCTAAGCCAATTCCCAAAGCTCCTCCACTAGCTCCTTCTCCGATAACGATGACGATAACCGGGACTTTGAGTCGACTCATCTCTAAAATATTTTGGGCAATGGCCTGCCCTTGGCCACGTTCTTCCGCTTCTAATCCGGGGTAAGCACCCGGAGTGTCGATCAAACTGACGATGGGAAGGCCAAACTTTTCAGCGGATTTCATCAATCGCAGGGCTTTGCGATACCCTTCCGGATTAGCCATTCCAAAGTTGCGTTGTTGTCTATCTTTAGTGTTTCTACCTTTTTGTTGGCCGATAAACATAAAACTCTGATCTTTTATTTTTCCGAGCCCCCCAACCATGGCTTTGTCGTCGGATACGTTTCGGTCTCCGTGAAGCTCGATGAAATTCTTTCCACACAGGCCTTGAATGTAGTCCATTGTATACGGGCGTTCCGGATGTCGAGAAAGCTGTACACGTTGCCAAGGGGTTAGATTTTTATACAAATCCTTTTTTATGGACTCCATTTTTTTTTCGATTTGTTTGCAAGTTTCGCTGACATCGATATCGCTTTCTTCTCCGATTCGACAGGCTTTATTGAACTGTTCCTGAAGCTCTTGCAATGGTTTTTCAAAGTCTAAGTATTCCATCTTTCAAAAAATTGTAGTGTGCAAAGATAGGAAAAGTAATCCTTTTACGTTTAGTTAAGTTAGCGTTTGGCTTTCTGCAACAGAAACACGGCTAAAAAGCCAAAGAAAATATTGGGAATCCAAACCGCGAGCAGGGGAGAAAAAGAAGATTTTTCTGCAATGGTGCCGAAAATCTTGTCTAAAAAAACGTATAAAAAGGCAATTGCAATTCCAACCATTAAATTGATGCCGATCCCCCCTCTTCTTTTAATGGCCGACACCGAAACGGCAATAATGGTTAAAATAAAAGCTGAGATGGGAACACTCCACCTTCTGTAGGCCTCTACTTTATAGCGATTAATGTTACTGGACCCATGTAATTTTTGTTGTCGAATAAAATCGCGAAGTTCTACATAATTGAGTGTCTCTGCAACATAGGTAACCGGAGTTAGCGCTTCAAATTCAAACGGGAGGGTCGTATCTTTTTTATAGGCGGATTCCAAGATATCTTCTTGGTTGGTAAGGATGCGTTTTTTGTAATTGTTAAGTGTGTAAGTAGTGTCTTCCGGATTGTATTTGATACTGGTTGCGGTAATTTTGAAAGTCATTTTGTGGCCTTCAAAGTGCTCGAGTAAAAAGTTGTTAGCGCTGCGAGTGGACTTGTTAAACTTAGAGGTGTAAATGAATTCGTTTTCATTGATTTGCCGGAAGATGTTTTCCGTGGCTTCTTTTTCTTCTTTATCGGTATTTTTTAAATAGGTATATACGAATTCGTTATACCCTTTGCTGGCTTCAGGAGCGATGTAAGTGCTCAGGGCCATAGCTACCAGCGTGATGAAGGTTGCTCCAATGATATAGGGTCTTAAAAAGCGCCAGAAAGAGACACCGGAACTCAAAAACGCGATGATTTCCGTATTGTCTGCCAATTTGGAAGTAAACCAAATAATGGAGAGAAAGAGCAAAATAGGGAATAACATATTGGCAAAAAAAATGGTAAAATCAATATAATACCATAAGATTTCCAGTCCGGGTGCAGCCTTGACTTTGTTAAATTTTTCCGCGAGATTGGCGGTGATCCCAATGGGAACGAAGAGCAGCATCATTACCCCGAAGGTAGCCAAATATCTCTTTAGGATGTACCAATCTAGAATCTTCACAATTTATAATCTTTGCCCGAGTTTTGGAATCATTTGTGCTTTCCATTTTAGAAAATCCCCGGCGATAATATGTTGTCTTGCCTTACGCACTAACCACAGATAGAAGCCTAAGTTGTGGATGCTGGCAATTTGCCGGCCCAGCATTTCGTTTACGGAAAACAAATGCCTCAAATATGCTTTAGAATAATCCAGATCCACCCAAGTTATGCCCATTTCATCAATCGGGGAGAAGTCTTTTTGCCATTTTTTATTTTTGATGTTGATGATTCCCTCTGCTGTGAACAACATTCCGTTTCTGCCATTGCGGGTCGGCATGACGCAATCAAACATGTCTACCCCTAAAGCAATGTTTTCCAAGAGGTTGACTGGGGTCCCTACCCCCATGAGATAACGAGGCTTGTCTATAGGTAAAATGCTGGTGACCACATCGGTGAGCTCGTACATTTTTTCTGTGGGTTCTCCTACGGATAAGCCCCCGATGGCATTGCCTGGTGCGTCTTTTTCGGCGATGTATTCGGCGGACTGTTTTCTCAGATCGGTGTATACTCCTCCTTGAACGATGGGAAATAAGTACTGTTGATGTCCGTATTTTGGTGGATTTTCATGGAGGTAAGCCAAACATCGATCCAACCAACGATGCGTTCGAGCGGTGGAATCCTTCGCATATGAATAGTCACAGGGGTACGGAATACACTCGTCTAGTGCCATCATAATATCAGAGCCTATGCAACGTTGAATCTCCATGACTTTTTCAGGGCTGAAAAAGTGGTGAGATCCATCAATATGTGATCTAAAGGCTACGCCCTCTTCTTTGATCTGGCGGTTTTCGGAAAGGGAAAAGACTTGGAAGCCTCCACTGTCAGTTAAAATATTGCGATCCCAATTCATGAATTGGTGTAGACCTTTAGCGGCTTCGATCACTTCCATTCCAGGTCGGAGATACAGGTGATAGGTGTTCCCTAAAATGACATCGGGCCGGATATCGTTTTTCAATTCTCTTTGGTGGACGCCTTTGACATTTGCAAGGGTTCCCACCGGCATAAAGATAGGGGTTTCTATCTGACCGTGATCGGTGAAGAATGTCCCGGCTCTGGCCTTGGTGTCTTGGTCTTGCTTGAGCAGTGTAAAAGCCATATTTTTTAAAAAAGGCAAAGATAGGGAACTCTGCGATGATTACGAGAAGTTTAAGTTTTTTGTAAGTCGTACAAAGGTACGGAAAAAGAAAAAATCCTGACTTTGCTTTTGTCCCTTCCTTTTAGGGGACTATGCTTTTAGGTCCGATAAGCGACCGCTTCGTGATAAATCGACCTGTAACTGGTGGTCGAGGACGTATACCAATGGATCGCCTGTGGCAATTTCTCTTTTTAGAATCTCCTCTGGAGAGAGCTTTTCCAAAACCATGACCAAAGCACGGAGGCTATTGCCGTGAGCCACGATAAGAATATCTTTTCCGGATTTGATTTCCGGCTCAATATGCTTTTGAAAATAAGGCAGAACACGCTCTTTTGTATCTTTGAGACTTTCTCCGCCTGGAGGAGAAACATCGTAGGATCGGCGCCAAATATGCACTTGTTCATCCCCAAATTTTTTTCGAGTTTCATCCTTGTTGAGCCCGGCTAGATCACCATAATCCCTTTCGTTTAAGGCTTGATTCTTTGTGATGGGAATGTCTTTTCGCCTTCCTTCTTTTAAGATGATTTCCAAGGTGTGCTGCGCTCTTTTCAATGCCGAGGTGAAGGCCAAATCAAAAGATTCGGTCTTGAGCAGTGCTCCGGCCTTTCGAGCTTCTTGAATACCTTTTTCGGTGAGGTCTGGATCTTTCCATCCGGTAAACCTGTTTTCTAAATTCCATTGCGATTGGCCATGTCGTACCAAAAATAATTTCATGAACAAAAATTTTTCTTTAAAAGGTTAAAAATAGCAGTAATTTGTAGGATTTGAAAACTTAATTTGTTTTGACTCAAGTTCTTCTCAACAGATTTCAATTACTTTTTCGCTTTGTTCGACAAAGACTCCGATGGGTTCGATAGCGTCCTTATACCCTGCCTCTTTAAGGAGCTTTTGTACTTTAGAGAGTCCCTCCGGTTGAACGGCGATTAAGAGTCCACCGTTGGTTTGCGGGTCGGGTAAAACTTTGAACCCTTCCAAAGAATACGCCGGGTCTTTAAATTCCAGCTTTTTGCTGACAGCATTCCAATTTCTAAACGTAGCATCGGGCAAAATATTTTGATCAAGGTATTTTTCTAGTCCTTTTAATTTCGGAATCTTTTGATAAGTGAGGGTTGCGGATAATCCTGCGGCTTCAGCCATTTCGATAAGGTGTCCGGCCAAACCAAATCCGGTGACATCTGTCATGGCCGTAACTTCTTGGATGGCCCCGAGCTGTTCTCCTACACTGTTTAAAGTGGTCAATTGTTTTTCCAATAAAAGCAGATCTTCGGGTTCCAACTTGCCTCGTTTTGAAGCTGTTGAAAAAATACCTACGCCCAAAGGTTTGGTTAAAAGAATCAGGTCTCCTCGACCTGCTGTTTCGTTCTTCTTTAGGTGGGATAAGAGAACACGTCCATTTACACTTAACCCAAAAATAGGTTCTTGACTGTCGATACTGTGACCTCCAGCAAGTGGAATTCCTGCTTCTTGACAAATTTTCCTTGCGCCTTCTAAGACTGCCTGCGCGGCCTGTACGGATAGTTTCTCTATTGGCCAGCCTAAGATAGCCAAGGCCAAAATAGGAGTTCCCCCCATGGCATAAACATCACTGATGGCATTTGCGGCGGCTACTTTCCCGAAAGTGAAAGGATCATCAACTATGGGGGTAAAGAAATCAGTGGTGGCAATCAGCGCTTCCTGCTCGCTAATTTTATACACGGCGGCATCGTCATTGGAATCGTTGCCGACCAGTAAATTTGCCAGGGGTAAATGAGATGGTTTTGTCTTTAGAATTTCTGCTAAGACTTGGGGTGCAATTTTGCAACCACAGCCGGCGCCGTGTGAATACTGTGTCAGTTTGATGTTATTTTCTGCTCCCATATTTTAATTAAATTGTGTGTAAGTGTGCTAAAATCAGTTTGGTGTTCTTTGGAGGGTCTGTATCTGGAAGGTCGATCATAAGCTGTGGAGGAGTAAACTTCTCAGCACTTTTTTCATAGACTTTATCGTAGTACTTGAGCAAAATGGAGAAAGCTTTTTCCAAATCTCCTTTTTGCAAATAGGCAATGGTATTTTTCATGTTGAGGCTCCCCAAGCGTTTTTCAATTCGTCGGGTGGCCTTGATGAGGGCTGCACGATCAAAATCCCCGTACCCCTTTATGATAAAATGGAGCCTCTTATCGAAAGGCACCCGTACATCAATGCGCTCGGCAGCCTTCATCTGATTGAAAAAGAGATGTGGAATACGCACATTTCCGATTCGGCTACTTTCACTTTCTATCCATATTTTTGAGGTATTCGTTAGAAGAGGATATAACCTGTAGAGCTCCATGGCCAGGTCGTTCTCAAATTGCTCGGTAGTCTTCTGGTGATGATCGTCTAAGTTTCCAAAGGCCGATCCTTTGTGCTTAGCAAGGCCTTCTAAATCCACAACCAGTTTCCCTTGAATTGCTAGATTCTGAAGGATTTCTGTTTTTCCACTTCCGGTAAAGCCTCCTAGAACCCGCAAGGGATACGAGCGAGTAAATTGTTGAAGGGCCCAATTGCGATAAGCCTTATACCCTCCGGTGAGCACTTTTGTTTCGAATCCATAGAAATCGAGTAGCCAAGCAACAGCAGCACTGCGCATTCCTCCTCTCCAACAGTGGACGATGGTAGTTTTGGAAGGATGTTTCCTTAGCTGCTTCTCTACTTGCTCGACCAGAGGCTTCATTTTCGGCCCAAAGTAATCAAAGCCTTTTTTAATAGCCTTTTCTCTGTTTTGTCGCTTGTAGATCGTGCCAATTTCAGCACGCTCTTCATTGGAAAATAGCGGTAGAGAAAAGGCTTCTGGATAATGGGCTTGTTCGTATTCTTTTGGACTTCTCACATCAAAGACTGCGCAATGAGGAGCCGTTTGGATGAATTCTTCGATATCGATATATTGAATTGACATGTTGCAAAATTATTCTTTTACAACCTAAACTCAAACAACTGTCATTGATTTTCTATAATGTCCTAAGAGCAGGTACCCCAAAAAATGCAAAGGTTATTTGTGGATCGCAGCCCACTTTTATTTATCGTTCTGCTTTTCAAAGGAGGGAACTATTCGTTCTCCTCAGAATTTCCATGGCCTCTGGATCTACGGGACTTAGGTTTTTCCTTTTTCGCCATGTTCGCTTTGCGCATTTCTTCTCCGATTTGATTGCTGGCGATAAAAGAGGTGGTCATGGTATTTAACCTTTCGCTGGCCGCTTGTGGCGAGTTGGGCATGAGGATCAAGTTGCTATTGGTTTCTTCTCCAACGGCTTGAAGGGTATCGTAATGTTGGGTAACCACGATTAGAGCAGAGGCTTCCTGGGAGTTTATTCCCACCGTATTGAGTACTTCTACACTATCGACTAATCCTTGGGCAATTTCCCGGCGCTGATCAGCAATACCTTGTCCTTGCAGGCGTTTGCTTTCTGCCTCTGCATTGGCTTTGGCTACGATACGTATTCGCTCTGATTCTCCTTCGTGTTTTGCGGCAACCTCTTCGCGCTGCGCTGCGTTGATACGGTTCATGGCTCGCTTTACTTCCGGATCGGGATCGATATCTGTCACTAAGGTCTTGATGATGTCGTAGCCGTAGTCCAACATGGCATCGTTCAGTTCTGCTTTTACGGCCACAGCGATGCTATTTTTTTTCTCGAATACATCGTCTAATTTCATTTTGGGGACTTCAGCCCTGACCACGTCAAATACGTAAGAAGTGATCTGCTCCTGATGGCTTTGAAGTTTATAAAAAGCGTTATAAATGCTTTCGGTCATTACTTTATATTGTACGGAAACCCTTAATTTGACAAAAACATCATCCTTTGTTTTGGTTTCGATCATCACATCTAATTGTTGAACTTTAAGGTTGACCCGTCCAACGATTTTGTCGATGATGGGGATTTTGAAATGCAACCCGGATTGCCGGATAGCTACAAATTGTCCGAAGCGTTCAATAATAGCTGCCGACTGTTGTTTTACGGTGAAAAATGCCGGCAAAACAAAGACAAAAAGAATGACGACTATAATGATTATTGACGTTAAATCCATGTTTTGATTTTTAGGGAGTTAAGGTTGACCAAGATACAAAAATAATCCCGTTGTTTCTTTCTCCTTTCTCCAAGTTTTCTGGTTTTGACGAGAAGGAGAGAATGCCGTACATTTGATTACTTGAATAACGGCCACAGAATGCGATATGCTTTTTAAACCTCATTTTCTTTTTTGGATCTTTGTCCTGTTATGGAGTGCCATTGGACAGGCCCAGATCACAAGTAATACCTCTGCACAAAAGTCGATCAGTCGGCTGGACACTCTTGAGATTCGTGCTAAGATTATTCGAGTGATCGATGGAGATACTGCAGAAATGATGTATCATGACCTGTTTTTAAAGGTGCGTTTGGATCATATCGATGCCCCAGAAATCAGAGGGGGTCAAGCCTATGGAAGGGCTGCAGGCCAATACCTTAGAAGACGTATAGAGGGTGAAGAGGTGCTGCTGAAAGGACAACGAAAATTGGATGGGTTCGGTCGTTTTCTGGCTACTGTATATACCCTTGAAGGGTTGAACATCAATAAAGAAATGGTGAAAAACGGCTATGCTTGGCACTTTTCCCAATACTCCAAAGATACCACTTATAGGGACTTAGAAGCGCAAGCGAAACAGCACAAGCGGGGGTTGTGGAAAGAAAAATCCCCTGTGGCTCCATGGACGTTTAGAAAACGGTAAGCGTGTTTTAGTTTACAAAGGCGCTATATCCGGTAATTGCCCGCCCTACGATCATGGTGTTAATCTCTTTAGTGCCTTCGTAGCTGTAGATGGCTTCGGCATCGGCCACAAATCTGGCCACATCATATTCTAGGAGAATACCATTTCCCCCCATGACTTCTCTGGCCCTGCTCACGATATCGCGCATTCGCATGGTACAATATACTTTGGCTAATGAAGCATGCTCATCAGTTAAAATCTCTTCGTCCTGCATCTCTGAAAGGCGATAAACTAGGGTTTGCATGGCCGTAAGGTTGGAGAACATTTCCACCAAGTGATTCTGAATGAGCTGATAGGCAGCGATGGGACGCCCGAATTGCTCTCGTTTTTTGGTGTATTTAAGGGCGCTTTCATATGCTCCTCTGGATAAGCCTACGGCGATCCACGCCACTCCAGCCCGGGTCATTCGGAGTACACGAGCAGTATCTTTAAAAGAATTGGCGTGTTGTAAACGATCGTTTTCGGGCACTTTGCAGTCCTTTAAAGTAATCAAGGCATTTTGAACGGTGCGCAGAGCCATTTTTCCTTTGATACGCTCCGCCTTAAAACCTGGATTTTCTTTCTTGACCAAAAAACCTTTGACGTGACCCGAATCCAAGTCTCTTGCCCAAATAATGATAACATCGGCAAAAGTGGCATTTCCAATCCATTTTTTTTGACCATTGAGCACCCAGTTTTCCCCGTCGAATTTACAGGTTGTTTTCATACCTTGTGAGACATCGGATCCACCGTCAGGTTCGGTAAGCCCGAAGGCACCAATTTTTTCTAATTTTTGCATCTCAGGTAACCATTCTTGTTTTTGGGTTTCACTGCCCAATAAATAGATCGAGCCCATGGCTAGCCCGCTATGCACGCCAAAGAAAGTTGTGATGGAGGCATCCACTCGAGCCATTTCTTGTGTTAAAATGCCTTCCATGACGTTGCTTAGGTGGGGACACCCATACCCTTGGTAGGTCATTCCGGCAATCCCCAAGGTTTTAAATTTATCGATCACTTGCATGGGGAATTCAGCGGTATACCAACTCTTGTTGGCCAAAGGGCGGATCTCGGTTTCCATAAAATTGCGAACCTTCATTTGAAGCGCACGCTCTTCTTTACTGAGTTTGGTTTCGAGTTTATAGAAATCGGCATCGATTGGCGGAAGGTGATGCTGCCCCTTTTTTCCTTTGGATTGTACAAGCTTCATTAAGCCTTTGAGCTGACGTTCGTCCAAGTCGCCAAGAGCATTCATGGCTTTTGCCAAATCGATTTTTTGGTTGATAGCGGCCAATTTATCAAGATCAATTGAACGCAAAAGGTTAAGGGTATTTTTGAGTTTTCCGAATATAGGCATGCTAAGGGTTTTCTGGTTTTAAAGATGGAAGGTAGTCAATTTTATAGTTATCACGAGTTAAGGAGCCTCAAATTCTTATGTGTTTCCTCTTCGAGTATTTTGTAGACCTTGTATAGGTGGAGCACCTTTTAAAGGGAAGATTGCAGTATAGAAAATGACCTTTTTATGCATGAGTAAAAATAGGTATTTTTACTTTTTTAAAAAACCTTATGATACCTCAAGCGTCCATCCTGTTAAAGATTTTAGTAAATTTACCCACTTTTAAAATAGAAGGACTATGAAAAAAGGAGTGGCCTTTATATTAACATTCTTTACTGCGGGGATATTAATCGCACAAAAAACTATGAAACCAGAAAATTTATGGCAGGTCGAAGAAGTGAGCTTTAGTGGCCTTACCCAGGATCAACAATATTTTTTTTATACCGTTAAAACACCAAACCTTGAGGAAAATAAATTTGACTCGACCATTTACAAAATGCCGATAGATGGAGGAGACTCCCAGATCGTTACGACAGAGGAACTGGAAAGAGAAAAAAAGGATAAAAATCTTTCTCCCGACGGCCGCTATCTCCTTTTTCATAAAAAAGTTCAAGTCGAAGAAGTAAAAGCAAAGGATAAATATGCAGATCTGCCCAAAAGTGATGGCTATATTTTCAATGGATTGGATTATCGGCATTGGGATCATTACAACGATGGTGCCTATAATCACGTGTTTTATAAAGACAACGAGACGGGAGCAGAAACTGATATCATGCCCGGTGAACCCTACTATGCTCCTCAAGCGCCATTTGGAGGAGATGAGGACTACGTGTGGGGGCCTCAAGGCAAAAGTATTTATTATGTAAGCAAAAAGAAGTCAGGGACAGCCTACGCCGTAAGCACCGATACCGATATTTATAAGTACGACTTAGCCACTCAGAAAACGGAAAACCTAACGCCAGATAATGAAGGTTACGATACCCACCCCCAATTTTCTCAACAAGGAGCCTTAGGGTATCTTCAAATGAAAACACCGGGTTATGAGGCAGATAAAAATGATATTGTGGTGTTAGAAAATGGTGTAAAACAAAACTTGACGGGGGATTGGGATGGAACGGTCGACAGTTTTATATGGGATCAACAAGGCAAAGTGATTTATTTTACGGCTCCTGTTGAGGGAACGATTCAACTCTTTAGGGTAAACTATCCCGGACGTACGCGTATGGCTCCGGTGGTTGAGCAATTATCCGAAGGTCAATTTGATGTGACCGGTCTATATGCGCAGGCGGGAAATCAGCTGTTGGTGTCTCGGTCTGATATGAATGCAGCTGCCGAAATCTATACTTTTGATCTTAAAAAGAAAACTTTTGCAAAACGAACACAGGTTAATGATGCCCTCTATGCACAGTTTGACTTGCCTGAGGTTCAAAAGCGATATGTAGAGACAAAGGATGGGAACAAAATGCTCGTTTGGGTCATTTTGCCTCCTAATTTTGATGCGTCTCAGAAATACCCCACTTTACTTTATGCACAGGGGGGGCCACAATCTGCTCTTTCGCAGTTTTATTCCAGGCGCTGGAATTTTCAATTGATAGCTTCCCAAGGTTATATTGTCGTTGCGCCCAATCGCCGAGGAATGCCGGGTCATGGCGTCAAATGGAATGCAATCATTA
Source organism: Bacteroidota bacterium (assembly GCA_021793535.1). Classification (GTDB taxonomy): domain Bacteria; phylum Bacteroidota; class Bacteroidia; order Flavobacteriales; family Flavobacteriaceae; genus JAJYSO01. The sequence continues at coordinate 11,320 of JAJYSO010000007.1, forward strand.
GCGGTGATTGGGGAGGGGGAGCCATGCAAGATTATTTGGATGCTATCGATGCCTTGGCAGAGGAACCTTATGTGGATCCCGATCGGTTAGGGGCGGTTGGAGCAAGCTTTGGTGGGTATTCCATGTTTTGGTTGGCTGGACACCATCAGGGGCGTTTCAAGACTTTTATTGCGCATGATGGCGTTTTTGATACCCGGGCGATGTATGGAACCACAGAAGAATTATTTTTTGTCAATCATGATATGGGTGGCCCCTATTGGGATCAAGCTCCTCAGGTTCAAAAATCCTATCAAGAATTTAACCCCATCAACTACGTTCAAAAATGGGATACACCAATCTTGATCATTCAGGGTGGGAAAGATTACCGGGTACCTATTGAGCAAGGGTTAGGGGCGTTTCAAGCGGCACAATTAAGAGGGATTAAGAGCAGATTACTTTATTTTCCGAGTGAAAACCATTGGGTGTTGCAGCCTCAAAATGCCCTGGCCTGGCAACGGGAATTTTTTAGTTGGCTTAAGGAAACTTTATAATTTTCGGCATACTATTCAAGACTCCTTGACGTTGTTTTCAGGCAACGCATTGTTTTGAGGCCAAACGAAATTTCCTCAGTAATGAAAAGTCATCCCGCTCCAAAGTACGGGTTGCAAAATGCCGGATTATTGAACGGGGAAGAGCCCCAAAAAAGAAAGTCTTATGAGTCAGATGAAGAGATTACCGCTCGAAGAATTAGGATTTAACTTTATTTCCAAACGTTACATTCCCAAAGGGGCAGACGAGTATTTCATTCGGAATAAACAGCACGATGAGCTCCTTGGGAAAAGGAAGTACCGTGCTTTAAAGGCTTTGGAAATTACTATTTTGGAAGCGCAAGGGAATACGGCGGATGATTGGGCGAATGTGAAAGTGGTCCAAGGATTTAACCCATATTTGGTGAAGAATTGCAATTTTTATGGGGTGGTGCATATTGGAAAGCTCGCCTCTTGTTTTGTGTCTTTTCGGAATTTAAAAGTTCCTGTGGGGTTGTACAACAGTACGATATGTTCCAGTGCCATCGGCGATGATGTGGTGATTAAAGATGTCGGCTTTCTCGCCCACCATGTTGTCGGGAATGGGGTGATCTTGCTGAGCATAAATGAGCTGTCCATTTCTTCCGAAGCAAAGTTTGGGAACGGGATTTTAAAAGAAGAGGAGGAAGAAAAAACACGGATTTGGTTAGAAATCAGAAATGAAAACGGAGGACGGAAGGTCTTGCCCTTTGTAGGAATGCTTCCGGGAGATGCTTATTTGTGGAGTAAGTATAGAGACGATCGGGAGCTGTTGGACAGATTCGTAGAATTGACGGAACAGAAGTTCGATAAACTTCGGGGGCATTATGGAATGATCGGTCACCAATGCGTCATTAAATATTGTAAGACCATAAAGGATGTCCATATTGGAAACCATGCGTATATCAAAGGAGCCAATAAGCTCAAGAACTTAACCATTAACAGCTCTGACACGGAACGGACTCAGATTGGGGAGGGTTGTGAACTGGTCAATGGGATTATTGGTTATGGTTGCCGTATTTTTTACGGTGTTAAAGCGGTACGGTTTGTCATGGCTCCTCATTCGAACTTAAAGTATGGGGCCAGATTGATTAACTCTTATCTGGGAAGTAACGCTACTATTTCTTGCTGTGAGGTGTTGAACTCCTTGATCTTTTCATCTCATGAACAGCACCATAACAACTCCTTTTTATGTGCGGCGCTAGTGATGGGGCAATCGAATTTAGCTGCGGGGGCCACTATAGGTTCCAATCATAACTCCCGATCTGCTGATGGAGAATTGGTGGCCAAGAGAGGCTTCTGGCCGGGACTTTCGGTAAGCCTGAAACACAATTCTAAATTTGGCTCCTTTTCTTTGATTGCAAAAGGGGATTATCCTTATGAAATCAACTTGCCATTCCCTTTTACCTTGTTGATTCACGATTTTAGTGCTGATCGGCTGGTGGTGATGCCGGGATATTGGTTTATGTATAACATGTATGCGTTGTCTCGAAACGTGTGGAAGTTTCCTCACCGTGATCAGCGTTCAGAGAAAATCCACCTTATCGAGTATGATTACTTGGCACCCGATACCGTTCAAGAGATGTTTGAGGCATTGCAGTATATGGAAAAATATACCGGAAGAGCATTGGCTAAAGAGCTCGGGGAGGATTTGGGAGGAGATGCGGCTGAGATTGCTCGCGGGAAAGACTTGCTTCTAAATGATCCAGAGCGCGTAAAGGCCTTAAAAATTTACATGGAAGGCATTGAGAACTCCAGTCGTAAGGTGGAGCTGATCAAGTTGGAAAAAGCCTATCCCGTTTTTAAACGCATGATCAGTTACTATGGAATCCGAGAAATCCTTAACTCTTTTGAGCGGGGCGACATTCATTCTTTTGACCAACTTCAAGAGTCGATGCGACAAGCTAAAGATAGTATTTGGTTAAATTTTGGAGGCCAGCTAGCCACGCAGAAGGAGCTTCAACAGTTGAAAACAGACATCAAAACCGGAGCGTTGAACAGTTGGGATGCTGTCCATGAACGGTACAAAGTTTTAGGGCAGGGATATGCCCAAAAGAAACTACAGCATGCCTTGTTTTCTTTATTAAAAATAAAAAATTCTGCTGCGCAGGAATTGACCGTACCCCTTTTGCAAAGTTGGTTAGAAGAATATAAAGCAACTTTGGATTGGATGTTGGATCAGGTCAAATCCTCGCGTATAAAGGATTATCAAAACCCCTTCCGGAAAATGACTTTTGACAATGATCGGGAGATGGATGAAGTCGTCGGAAAGTATTCGGAAGATGGCTTTATCGAAGTAGTAGAGGGGCAGACGCAGGAGAACCATGCTGTAGTCGACCGCTTTTTGAACATCCTTTAAAAAGAACAACTCCCAGATAAAAGCTTATTGAAGATCTCCTTGGTGCCAGGTGCCCGAATCGAGTAATGGATAACGGACAACTTGAAAAATGGTCTATTTTTTCTGTTGTAAAGGGGAGTGAAGGCATCTAAGTCCAAAATGTTCTATTCGGTATCTACAGGAAGAATAGAACGTACACCTTTTTGGATTTGTTCAATGAGGAATACACTTCTTAGCCGATTGTCCTCAGTCCATTATGTATTAAGTTAGAAAATCTGAGAATAAGGATTTGCGATAACCGGTAGAACGGTCAACTTTTTGGTTAATCGTCAAATTAATAACATTGTAATCCCCACGTAGTCTTTTCGTAATACCCGCATTTGACATTTGCATAGAATAAAAAAATATAAATTTTCTATGCATAAAGTTAAATGGCAAAAAACACTGGCGAATAGATGGGCTGCAATCCTTCCAATAGTACTCATCAGCCTATCTTCTTCTGTTTTTGGACAAGGCGGAATCATTAAAGGACAGATCACGGATGCGCAAAGCGGGGAGGCGCTTTTTGGCGCAACAGTAATGGTCAATGGTATTTTCTATACGGAAATGACCGATGAAAATGGGGAGTTCGTCTTATCTGATGTGCCCGCCGGTACGTATACTGTTATGGCCTCCCTTTTTTCATATGAACCTAGTACCCGAGAGGACGTTGTGGTCGAGGCAGGAGCAACAGTGAACTTGGAGTTAGGGCTAGAGGGGGAAGGAATCCGCTTGGGAGCAGCTGAAATTGTAGTGAAAACCAACCGTGAATCTGAGTCAGCTTTATTGCTTGACCGGCGGAGGTCTGTTATAGTAAGCCAGAGTATTGGTGCACAAGAGCTGTCGAGAAAAGGCGTGGAAGATGCCGAATCTGCAGTGGCAAAACTTTCGGGTATTTCCAAACAGGATGGTGTGAAAAATGTGTTTATTCGCGGTCTAGGTGACCGTTATAATACCACCCTGTTCAACGGGTTGCCGATTCCGTCAGAAGATCCAGAATATAAAAATATCGCATTGAGTTTCTTTGGGTCGGATGGGATACAGCATATCGGCGTAAATAAGGTTTTTTCGGCAGAAAATACGGGAAACACGGCGGGGGCCGTCATCGATATTACCTCAAAGGAACTGTTTAAGAGTTCGGCTTTTGAGGCGGATGTCTCTTTTGGTTGGAACACAAATCTCAGGGGAATTGATTTTCTACGTGCAGATGGGGCTAATTTGCTTGGTGTCGCCAAAACGGACCGCCCGTCAAAAGGAGAATTTGATTTTGCCAACAAGCTGGACCCTTCCAGCGTCCGATTTCCCTTGAATCAGCGCTTTAAACTTTCAGGAGGAAAGCGGTTTGACATTGGTGGTCATCCGCTGTCATTCTTTGTGGTGGCCAGTCATTTGTCAGAATATTCCTATACCGAAGAAATCATCCGGAACATCAATACGGCCGGGATGATATACCAAGATCAAAGCGGGGAAAAATATTCCGAGAATATTAGCCAGCTCATACTCGGAAATCTGAATTACGAATTTGGCTCAGAAAATTCGGTGGCTTACAATTTTATGCTGTTGCACACCGACAGTCAGTATGTGGGTGAATTCATGGGAAAACATGCTGAAAAGCACCAGGATGGTGATCGGGATATGGGGTATTTAAGACGGCAGCAAATCAACGACAATTTATTAATTACACATCAATTGCTCACTAAATGGATGCTGACCAGTCGCCTAAACCTAAGCGTCAACAGTTCTTACAACGCCATCACAGGCCTTGAGCCGGATCGGCGTGAAAATTATCTTTCCAGAAAAAGCGACGGAACTTATGGCTTGACAGGGAGTAACCGTCAAAAACGATTTTTCTCGGAATTGACAGAAGACAATTACAATGCACAACTGGTTTTGGATTACCGTCTAAAAGATAGGGTAAAAAGTGACCACTCCAAGATAACGGCCGCTTACCATGCATATGTATCAACCAATGACTTTGAAGCGGTTGAATACAACCTTTCAGCACTTCCGGGTTCGTTTTCAATCGATTCCATTTTACTGGATCAAGAGTACAATGCCCAGCACTACGATTTGGGGCAGTTCAGTATGAGTGAAGGCGATCCGAATCGTTACCGTGTGGATAAAAATATTCAGTCGGGTTTTGCGGAAGTCACCTATCAGTTTTCAAAAGCGTTTTCAGCGAATGTGGGATTCAGGTTTGATCAAGTGGATATGAAGGTAAAGTACGATGTGCCGGGTCGGGCTGACCACAGCAACCGCATTCAAAAAATGTATTATTTGCCAAGTTTCAATCTGAAATATGCGGTAAGCGACAACAATGCGTTGAGGCTTGGCATAAGTAAGACCTATACCTTACCGCAGCCTAAGGAAATTTCGCCTTATCAGTATGTGGACATTGGTTTTGTGAGTGAAGGAAATCCGGAGCTGAAACCGTCAGCCAATTACAATTTCGATTTGAAGTGGGATGCATACCTGAGTAAATCCGAGTTATTGTCTGCCGGTATTTTTTACAAAAGGATCGAAAATCCAATTGGACGGGTGGACAAAGGGAATTCCGCTGGGTTACTAACTTATGACAATATTGGTGATTATGCCAATTTGATGGGTGCCGAAGTAGAGTTGAGAAAAAACATGATGAACAGGGAGGGACTGAACAATAAACAAAACAAACTCTCCTTCGGACTGAATGCATCTTTGCTATACACTGATTTGGTGCTGAAATTAGCAAATACTCCCGAAAGGAATTCGGGCCTGGAAGGAGCAGCGCCGCTTATTTTGAATTCTGATCTGACCTATTATTATGCCAGTGGGCAGCATAAACTCACTACTTCTTTGGTATTTAACTATTTCAGTGACCGGATTTATACCCTTGGAACTTTGGGATTCGAAGACATTATCGAAGAAGGTATTCCGACTTTGGATTTTATTTCATCTTTCCGTTTAAACTCCTTCATCAGCCTGAAAATCAAAGCCTCCAATTTGCTCAATCCAAGTTTCAGCCTGTCCAGAAAAAACAATTTATCGAACCAAGAGGTGCTTTTGAACCGATATAGAAAGGGCATTAACCTGAGTTTGGGAATCAGTTTAGAACTATAACTAATTAAACCTTAATAATTTAAATTTTAAAACTAGAAAAAAATGAAAAAGAAGACAAATTTTATGAAACGAGCAAGCTGGATACTATTGTTTACTGTAATCACAATGGTCTCGTGTAACAATGACGATGGCGGGGGTGAGCCTATACCCGTAAGCGAAGATGAGTTAGTCGGTAGCATTGATGGAGAAAGAACGTTGGATGCTTCGGTGACGTACACCATGACAGGTCCTGTAATG
>JAJYSO010000302.1 GCA_021793535.1 Bacteroidota bacterium
TTTCTCCTTTAGGCGCAATAATTTTCTCGATGGAAGCGACATTGGGATTGGCACTTAACTTTTTGGCATTTTCCTCTGTTAAAGATTGGAACACAAAATTTCCATTTTGATTCCTATATAAGGGTTCCGTATAATCGTAGTGTTTGTATAAATAACTGGGACTAAAACCGCCCCCTTTGCTCTTTACTTCATAGGAAGTCTGGGGTTTGGCCCGGTCAGGGAATGCCAATGCCTTGTGGTTTAAGTATACTTGGCCGTCTTTTATGCTTAAGGAGTCTCCTGGAATCCCTATGGCTCTTTTGACGTAATGGGATTTCTTATCTATGGGTTTAGTGTATGATTTAGGGCCGTGATAGCCGAAATAAGGAACGGTATCTACTGGCCAATTAAAAACGACGATATCGTTGTGTTTGATCGACTCGAATCCCGGAATTCTAAAATAAGGGAGTTTAGGTCGGTTGAGGTATGATTTGGTGTGAACCAGCGGTAAGGTATCGTGAATCATAGGTGCAGCTACCATGGTTTCCGGAGCCCGTGCTCCGTAGTTTAATTTGCTGACAAATAAAAAATCCCCAACCAGTAAAGAGTTTTCCATGGAAGAAGTGGGGATGGTGAAGGGTTGGATGAAGTACGTGTGTACAATGGTGGCGGCTACTACAGCAAAGAGAATAGCACTGATCCAATCGCCGACGGCACTTTGAGGTTTGAGGTCTCTATCCTCAATATACGTTACCTTTAAAGCGTAATTGACATAGTAAATATACAGGCCTAGACTGAGAACGACTAACCAGGTTTCCAAGGTCGTGTGCCGTCCAAAACTGCGGATGGTTTCCACCCAAATCACCGGAATCATAATGAGGTTTACAATGGGAATAAAAAGAAGAATCACCCACCATTTGGGGCGGTTAATGATCTTCATCAGCACAATGGCGTTGTATATGGGGATGATGGCGGCCCACGGCTGTTGCCCGGCCTTCTTATAGAGCTTCCAGGTTCCGGCAAAATGGATTACCTGTACGAAGAGAAAAAATACAAACCACTGAAAAAAAGTCATCGTCTATCTTTTGTTTTTATAGGGGATTCGCAAGTTTAGAATTTATTTCATTATTATCCTTCAAATTGGGAAAAGATTTAAAGTTTTAAATGTAGAGAGAGACCGTAATTTGATTTCCCGGTAAGCTCATCAAATTGATAATCCGGTTTGAGCGCCAAATTATCACTGACGTTAAATTGCCGCAGGTGGGCTTCCACGTTTGCGTCCACGATATTTAAAACGTAAATCAGAAGGGTGACGAAGATGGAGATTTCTTTGTTTTTACGGAATAATTTCTGTGCACGAACCAGTCCATCATCACTTATTTTTCCTTGGTATTGGTCGTCTTCGAACCCGGCCAACCGCCTTTTGTATGCTGTTCGATAACTTTGGAATTCACGGTCGTTTCGAATGTAGAAATAGATACCGGTTCCAATACCACCATAAACAATAGGGATCTTCCAGTAGCTGTGATTATAGGCTTGTCCTAATCCTGGGAGAACGGCGGAATAAAAAGCTGCTTTTGGAGGGGTTAGAGGATTGTATTCGTCCTGGGGCTGTTCTGTTGTCATAGCCTCTGTTAGCTCTTCTTTGTCTTGTGCGTTTTCTTTTTCCTGTGAAAAACCTTGGGAGAGGTGTAAAAAACAGCACAAAAGCCCTGTAATCAGGAAGTTTGTTTTCAATTTTTAATCAACTTTTCTAAGCGTTTAAAATCTTCTTCGGAAGAAAAGGGAATGATAATTTTTCCCTTGCCTGACTTGTTAACTTTTACGTCAACTTTCGTACCAAAATGTTCGGAAAACCCTTGGATTGATTTTTTATACCCCTGTTGTAAGGTCACTTTGGGCGTTTTCCGATTGAGTGTTCCATTTTTTTGAACAAAACGTACCAGCCTTTCGGTATCCCGCACCGATAATTTTTCACTGACGACCTTCTCATAAATTTCCGCCTGTATATTAGGGTCAGGAATGTTGATGATGGCCCTTCCATGTCCCATAGAAAGGAACCCATCTCGAATACCGGTCTGTATAATAGGATCCAGTTTAAGGAGTCTCAGGTAGTTGGAAATCGTAGAGCGTTTCTTGCCTACGCGATCGCTTAATTTTTCTTGAGTGAGATCGATTTCTTCTAATAGGCGTTGATAGGTGATGGCAATTTCAATAGGGTCTAAATCCTGTCGCTGAATATTCTCCACCAGCGCCATCTCCAGGGTTTCCCGGTCATTAGCAATTCGAATATAGGCAGGAATCGTTTTGAGCCCAATCATTTTGGAGGCGCGATAACGTCGTTCTCCAGATACCACTTGGTATTTGTTGAATTCGATTTTACGCACCGTAATGGGTTGGATCACCCCCAATTCTTTAATGGAGCTGGCCAATTCCTGTAAGGCGTCCTTGCTAAAGCTCGTTCGGGGCTGGTTTGGATTTACTGCAATGGTATTGATGTCTAACTCTACAACACTGCCGACTACTTTGTCTGCATTCTTGTCTTTAGCGGATTGAATATCGTTTTCAGGATCTTGTAACAATGCGGAAAGACCTCGTCCTAGAGCCTTCTTTTTTGTTGCCTTTGCCATAATGTACAGGTTACTCGTTTTTATTTATAATTTCTTCAGCTAAGCTTAAATAATTGTTTGCCCCGCGACTGTCTGCATCGTATTTAATAATGCTAACGCCATAACTTGGGGCTTCACTTAATCGCACATTTCTCTGAATAATGGTTTTGAAAACCATTTCATCAAAATGCTTTTTAACTTCTTCCACAACTTGATTGGATAGCCGTAAACGAGAATCATACATCGTGAGCAACAGCCCTTCAATTTCCAAATCAGCGTTGTGGATCTTTTGTACACTTTTAATGGTGTTGAGTAATTTACCCAAACCTTCAAGCGCAAAATATTCACATTGAATGGGAATGAGAACGGCATCAGCGGCGGTCAGGCCGTTTAAGGTTAACAGTCCTAAAGATGGAGCACAGTCGATGAAAATGTAGTCATACTTATTTTTCAGATCTCTAATTGCCTGCCGCATCATGGACTCTCTGTTTTCCTGATCGACCAGTTCGATTTCGATGGCCACCAAATCAATGTGCGCAGGTATAAGGTCTAGGTTTGGCGTATCGGTTTGAACAATGGCTTCTTGGGCGGTAATATTATGTTCCAA
>JAJYSO010000303.1 GCA_021793535.1 Bacteroidota bacterium
ACACTGTATATTGCGATATTGGTTATTCTTTTAGGATTGTCGATAACCGGTTTGATTGTAGGAGTAAGCAATGATGCCGTTAACTTTTTGACATCCGCTTTTGGCTCGAAAGTAGCCTCCTTGAAAGTCATTTTTACCGTAGCCAGTGCCGGGGTGCTGATCGGTTCTGCTTTCTCCACAGGGATGATGGAAATCCCGCGGAACGGAATCTTCCATCCCGAATTATACTACTTTGATGAGGTCATGATCATTTTTATGGCCGTCATTTTGGCTAATATCTTGTTGCTTGACTTTTTTAACTCCTTGGGATTGCCGACTTCTACTTCGGTTTCCATTGTTTTTGAGTTGCTGGGAGCAGCGGCTTGTTTGGCATTTATTCGTATCTATAATCAGGGATCGGGGGCGCAAGTCTTGGATTTTCTAAATACCTCCAAGGTCACGGAAATTGTCGTTGGGATCTTGCTTTCCGTATTTATAGCCTTTGGGCTGGGGGCGATTATACAATATCTTTCTCGGCTGATTTTTACTTTTCAATACAAGCGAAAAATTGAGTACTTAGGTGCACTTTTTGGAGGGGGATCTCTTGCTGCCTTGAGTTATTTTATTGTCATTGAAGGCTTGTCCAGTTTGTCTTTTGTTCCGGCATCGACGATTGATTATATACAAGGCCACACTTTTTTGGTATTGGGGATCTCCTTCGTGTTCTGGACCTTGGTCTCTCAATTGATCATGTCGGTATTTAAACGCAATATATTGAAGGTCATTATTTTGGTCGGTACTTTTGCATTAGCCTTGGCCTTTGCAGGAAATGACTTGGTTAACTTTATTGGGGTTCCATTGGCGGCAAAGGATGCCTATGACCTGTGGTATGAAGCCTTTGTGCAGTACGGCACTCTCCCTTCGGACTTCTCCATGTCGGGATTGAACAATCCTCCTCCGGGTACTTCTTTTATCTATCTGCTTATTGCAGGGGTGCTCATGGTGTTGACCTTGTGGTTTTCAAAGCAGGCGCGCTCGGTGATTGAAACTGGGGTATCTCTTTCCAGACAGGGGGATGGAGCGGAAAAATACGAACCCAATAATTTGTCGCGATACATTGTGCGCTATACCATTGTGCTCATCAATGCGGTCGGCTTCTTATTCCCCAAGAAAGTTCGTTTGAAAATTGAGAAAAAATTCGAGAACACCGAATCAATTTATAATGATAAGCGTGCGGATGCTCCAGCCTTTGATATGATTAGGGCGTCGGTCAACTTGGTGGTAGCAGCCATTCTGATCTCGGTGGGTACAGGATTAAAATTGCCCTTGTCGACTACTTATGTGACGTTTATGGTGGCCATGGGATCTTCCCTTTCCGACCGGGCTTGGGATAGAGAAAGTGCCGTATACCGTGTTTCAGGAGTATTGAATGTTATGGCAGGATGGATTGCAACGGCTTTTATTGCTTTTGCAGGAGCGGCCATTTTTGCCGCGGTATTGTGGTTTGGAGGATTAGCCGCATTGATCATTTCCTCAGCTTTGGCTGTGGCCATGGTTGTTCGCAGTGCCATCAAGCATTCGAAAAAAAGAAAAGAGGAAGAGCAAAATAAACGATTTAATAAGCAAGATATCATCAGTATTTCGGAGATTACCTTTGAGACGGCCGATAATATTTCAAAGGTAATCAAGGGGATTAAAAAGCGCTATGGTAAGGCCGTGGATCATTTGGCCTACTATGATTTGGCAAAGCTGAAAAAAGATACAAAAAAAGCTGAAGATTTGCAGCAACGGGTAGAGGACTTAAAAGATGATGTTTTCTACTTGGTTAAATCCGTTGAGGACAGTTCTGTGCAAGCCAGTCAGTTTTACATTCTGTTGCTGGATTACTTGGATAATATGGTCGAGGCCATAGACAAGATCACGCGCTCGGCTTATAAGCATGTCAATAATAACCACAAGCAACTGAAATTCAATCAGATCAGAGATTTAAAGCAGCTTGGGAGCGAGATGCGTTTTCTCTTTGAAGATATCATCGAAACTTTTGATAATCAATCTTTTGAAAACATAGACCGGATCATTACCGATAAATCTTTTTTGTTGGATGATGTCTCGAGCCTTATTCAAAAGCAAATTATGCGTATCCGTTCTACCGAAAGTAGTAAGAAGAACTCCAAGCTTTACTTCCGATTGCTTTTAGAAACCAAGGATATTGTTACTTCTACGATGGATTTACTCCATCTCTTTCAGGATTATTACAGTGAAGCTCAAAAAGAATTATAGCCTCGGGCTACTTCCTTACCGGCTTATCTTGCATGAGGTAATTGCGAATAAATTCCCGAAGTTCTCCACTAATTTCATACCATTCTGCCGATCCTCCTTTGGTGATGGATATCACATTCTTTTCTGCAGAAACGCGTTTGACATACTCAAACTTAAACAACTCGCGGGCTAAAGGATATCCGGTTGTATCTTCTGTGTAGTTTAAGAGAAAGGGTTTTTCAACCACATATTTGTTGCACACAAAGTTGAGGGTTCCGGGACCCAATCCCATTTCTGTGTATATTGTGATGGGTATGCGCTTCTTTTCCATCGGATTGATTTCTTTTTTAAAAGTTACGGGGTAAAAAACTACGGTCGTCTCCATTACAAAGGTAGTGGATTATTCCTAAAATAAGTGGAGTGGCTTCCTTTTTCATCTGGGAAGTATGTTTTGTTTTTTTCCTATCGTTAGTCGACAGGGTCGCTGCCTACTCACAAGTGAATAAACAGAGAGTTTGGCTCCCTCTTTTCTAAATTTTTGGTTTTGTGACCTTTTCCCGTAATATCTTCGACACAGAGGATTGACCCGGTTTTCAGTTATCGGATTTCACCTAGTGAAGTTTCAATTTTGACCCCACCGTAAAGTAATACGATGTACTGCTTTTGTGGGGCACTTGAAAATCATAATTGTAATGGGCAAACACTTTTCGAAACTGAGGCCCCTCCACTTTGAATTTTCAATAATAACATTTGGTAAGGAGCAAAAATCAGCGAAATAGTTAAAACCATTTATAACTGTTTATAAAGAAGATCGGAGTCTGTGTGATTTTGGGCTGGAAATACTTCGGTTATGGTATTAAATATTACCTGAAATTAGGAATGGTATCCCATATAACATAGTTCTTGCATCTTACGGCTTCACAACCGCCTCTACAACGTTCACATCCTCCAGC
>JAJYSO010000008.1 GCA_021793535.1 Bacteroidota bacterium
CGATATTACGGGTTAGTAGTGCTTGCGCCCCAAATTTTTCTTTGGCCGAAATGGGAAAGATCTCCGCATTGGGTACTTTGGCTTTCCACAATTCCACCTGTTCAATCAATTTTTGTTGATCGCCTAAGTCTATTTTATTAATCAGCAATAGCACGGGAAATGGCGCACGGGTGATCTTGGCAAAAAACCGTTCGTCTTTTAAAGTGGTCTCCCCCAATTCCACTAAGTAAAGTAGGATATCGGCATCCTCCAGGGCTGTATCTACAAAATCCATCATGGACTCTTGCAAGGCATAAGCCGGTTTGATGATTCCCGGGGTATCGTTAAAACAAATCTGATAATCTTCGCCATTTACAATCCCCAAAATCCGGTGACGGGTGGTCTGTGCCTTCGCCGTAATAATCGATAAGCGTTCCCCCACCAAGGCATTCATCAAGGTAGATTTTCCCACATTAGGGTTCCCGATGATATTGACAAATCCCGCTTTATGAGGCCTGTTCTTTTTCGGTTCATCCATTTTCATTCCTTTTTCATTGCTTAAGATCAGGTCACTCCCTTCCCCTTTGCCTTATGGGCGGCCAAAGTTAAACCACCTTTAAGATATAGGTGTTCTTTTTTCCCTTATTTAAAATCACGTATTTTCCACTGATCAAATCCGTTTCACTTATTCGATAAGCATCATCTACCTTTTCTTTGTTCACTGCGATGGCATTTTGTTTTAAGGCTCGAATGGCTTCCCCGTTACTCTTTAAGAATCCAGTTTCTGCAGCTAGAGCAGCCACCATATCGAGACCCTCTTCAAATCTTTCCTTGGCAATTTCAGCTTGGGGTACCCCGTCAAATACCTCCAAGAACGTTTTTTCATCTAATGCTTTTAACTCTTTGGCCGTCGAATTTCCAAACAGCACTTGAGAGGCGATCACCGCGTTCTCCAAGTCTTGCTTAGAGTGAACCAAAGTCGTAATTTCCTCTGCCAGCTTCTTTTGCAAGATACGTTGGTGCGGCGCTGCTTGGTGCTGCTCGATCAACTCCTGAATTTCTGCTTGTGATAAGAAGGTAAAGATTTTAATGAAATTCTCGGCATCCTCATCGCTAGTGTTTAGCCAGTATTGGTAAAACTTATAAGGCGAGGTGCGCAAAGGGTCCAACCATACGTTCCCGCCTTCAGACTTCCCAAATTTGGTTCCGTCCGCCTTGGTGATCAAGGGAGAGGTCAAGGCAAATGCCTTTTGGCCGGCAATTCTACGGATCAATTCCGACCCGGTAGTGATGTTCCCCCATTGATCGCTTCCTCCCATTTGCAAAGTCAGTCCTCTTTCACGGAATAAATGCAAAAAATCATAGCCCTGTACCAATTGGTAACTGAACTCCAAAAAGCTCATCCCTTCATTCTCCTGAGCATCCGTGGCAAAACGCTTTTTGACAGAGTCTTTGGCCATCATATAATTCACGGTAATGTGTTTTCCCACGTCGCGAATAAAGTCCAAAAAGGAAAAATCTTTCATCCAATCGTAATTGTTGACCATTACCGCAGCATTCTCGGCATCACTGTCAAAATCCAAGATTTTGGCCAATTGTCTACGGATGCCTTCTTGATTTTTAGCCAAGGCTTCTTCATCCAAAAGGTTGCGCTCTTTTGACTTTCCAGAAGGGTCGCCAATCATCCCGGTCGCGCCGCCTACCAAAGCATAGGGTTTGTGTCCACAACGCTGAAAATGAGCCAGTACCAAAATGGGAACCAAACTCCCAATATGCAAAGAATCCGCCGTGGGGTCAAACCCTATATAGGCCGATCGCATTTCCGATAACAAGTGTTCTTCTGTTCCGGGCATAATGTTGTGCAACATTCCCCTCCATTTTAATTCTTCGACAAAATTTTTAGGCATTTATCCAAGTTTTTTATAAGTACTCATTTTGAAAGGGCAAAAATACATAAAACCACAGAATCCGGACCGCGGAACGCAAATCCTTTAAAATACTTTTACAAAGACACTTGCCCCTGCCCCTTTACATTTCTTTATAGATCGCCTCCCTTTTTTAAACTATTTTTTACCTTTAGGGCACTCAAATCACATTCATATCCTACGTCTTTATGTTTTTTAACAAATACCTTCGTTTATCGTCACTTGGTCTTCTTCTGGTTCTTTGGGGTTGTAAAGAGAAAAAAAAAGCACCGCAAAGCTTTGACCAACACATTCAAGCCATCGAACACGTGGTGGTGGTCTATATGGAAAACCACAGCTTTGACAATCTCTGGGGTGAATTCGAAGGGGCAAACGGCCTAGCCGATGCTGCCCAGGAAAGCGTACTCCAAGTGGATCAAAACGATTCGGTCTATACCTACTTGCCGGATATCGCCAGAAACAACGGGTTTCCTCAAAATTTACCCAACACCTATTTCAACATCGATCAATATGTAGCCTCCGATAAGGAAACCCCAAATTTAACCCACTTGTACTACCATGAAATCATGCAAATCAACGGGGGAAAAATGAACAAATTTGCTGCCTACAACGCTTCAAAAGGACTGGCTATGGGGTACTATAAAACCGAAGATTTGCCGTTGTATTCGCTGGCTAAAAAATATACCCTGAGTGATCATTTTTTTCACAGTGGTTTTGGGGGATCATATTTCAATCATGTCTATTTGATTGCAGCGGCACCCGCCGAATGGCCCAACGCCCCAAAAAATATTGTCGCCGAAGTGGATTCTTTAGGAAACATGGTAAAAAACGGATTGGTCACCCCGGACGGCTATGTAGTGAACACGGTCTATCCCAAAGAAGGGCCTTATCCACCTAAAGTGGACACAACCCATTTGATGCCACCTCAAACCCTGCCGACCATCGGGGATCGCATGAGTGAAAAAGGAGTCTCTTGGGCCTGGTATTCCGCCGGATGGGACGATGCCCTCGCTCAAACCGACACCACCCACCTGTATGCCTACAACCACGAGCCTTTTGCTTATTTTAAAAAGTACGGCCCCGATACCGAAGGCAGAAAAAACCACCTCAAAGATGAAAAGGACTATCTAACGGCAGCCCGAGAGGGAACCTTGCCCAATGTATCCTTTGTCAAACCAGGATTAGGTTACGACGAACATCCGGGAAGCGGAACCGTCTTAAGGGGACAAGCACATGCTTTAAAACTTATTCATGCGGCCTTAGACGGGCCTCAAGCCGATAAAACCTTGGTGATTCTCACCTACGATGAAAACGGAGGCTTCTGGGATCATGTCGCACCTCCTGAAATTGACCGTTGGGGCCCCGGCTCACGTGTCCCCGCCTTAATGATGGGGCCCTTTGTCAAAAAAGGTCATGTGGACCACACCCTTTATGAAAGCGTTAGCATTTTAGCTTTTATTGAGCGGCGCTGGGGGCTGGAACCTTTGACCGATCGCGATAAAAATGCCAACCCGCTGAAAAACATTTTCGACTTTGAAGCACAATGAGAAAAAACCCTTTTGTTTCGCTATTACTCTTCACATTCGGCGCCAGTCTCTTTTTTTCCTGTCAACAAAAACAAAAGAGGGATTATAAACCCACCGATTTCACCCCTGCCATCGCCGCCGAAGTTCGGGATCAAGTAATGGCTTTTGAGGCATTTGTTAGCGACAGCCTTCAACCGGCCATCGACCATGCTGACCACGACTACGAGCACTTAAAAGCTGCTTTTTTAAAAACACGGCTGTATTACAAGCGCTTCGAATGGGCCGCAGAATATTTCGTGGGAACTACCGCTGCCTTCATCAATGGTCCTGCGGATCAAGAAGTGGATAATGCAGACTTGCTATCAGCCGAATATGCCCGAGGATTGGCCCCTTCGGGACTCCAGGTCATGGAAGAGCTGATTTTTCCTGACGCTTCGGCATTTGATCGACAAAATTTGCAAAAAGAGGTTGCCGAATTGCAAGACAATGCCCAAGTATTAAGGCAGTATTTTACCTCTCGTACATTGGCTGATTGGCGGGTTTTGGATGCGTTAAAGTTAGAAGTGTTCAGAATCCTGACGTTAGGGATTACCGGTTTTGACAATGAACTCACCTTGAACAGCATGCAAGAATCTGCCGTGAGTCTTCAAAGCCTTCAAAAGGCTTTAAAACACTTTCAACAAACCGACCAAGATGCCCAATTGCTCCACCGAATCGAAAAAGGCATTCAGGTGTTGCAAAACAACAAGGATTTTGATCGTTTTGACCGAGCGGATTTTATCCTACATTACGGCAACCCGATTTCCCGAGGGATCGCCCAAATGGAAAAGCGTTATGAGTACCCCCTTCAATACAATCGACTTTTAAAACAAACTGCCGAAACGCTTTTCGATCCAGATGCTTTCAATGTCAATGCCTTTGCACCCGACAAAGCACTTTATTACACTGCTGAGCGGGCCGAATTAGGCGAAATGCTCTTTCATGACACTCGGCTTTCAGGAGATGGCAGCCGAAGTTGTGCCACTTGCCATCCTCCTTCCAATGCCTTTACCGACGGACTGCCCAAGCATGCCTCTCTACAAAATCCCAACCAACTCATTCGCCGACATACCCCTACCTTATTGAATGTAGCCTTACAGTCCAACTATTTTTACGACATGCGGGCCCTCACTCTTGAAGATCAAGCCAATGATGTGCTTCACAATCCCGAAGAAATGGATGCCCATATACAAAGCATCCTCGTGCACCTGAAAAAGGACAGCACCTATCAAAAGCTCTTTAAAAAAGCTTATCCTGAGGTCCAAACTCCAATCGACAGTCTCCATCTGCTCAATGCATTGGCCTCTTACGGTCGAAGTCTTGTCAAACTGAACAGCCGTTTTGATGCCTATATGCAAGGGGACCAGACGGCCTTATCTGCGGCAGAACGCCGAGGCTTTAACCTATACATGGGCAAAGCCAAGTGTGCCACCTGTCATTTTATGCCCCTTTTTAACGGGATCCGACCACCGAAATACGTAGAAAGTGAAGCCGAAATAATCGGGGTCCCCAAATCCCTAAAAGACTCCATTATCGATCCGGACAACGGCTGGTATGATGTTGTGGGGGTGAATTACTATCGACATGCCTTTAAAACCCCTACAGTCCGCAATGCAGCTCAAACGGCCCCCTACATGCACAACGGGGTTTATCCAGACTTGGAATCTTTGATGGAGTTTTACAACAACGCAGGAGGCACTGGCTTGGGCCTTTCGCTTTGGAACCAAACCCTGCCGGAAGACAGCTTGAAACTCACCCCAAATGAAATAAAGGACCTCATCGCCTTTATCAAAAGCCTGAACAGTATTTAAAAGCGCCCTAACCGCTGATCCCATTACCTTTTTCCTTTGGAAACCTATAGTCACACACTGTCCCTTTTTAACGTAAAAAGCTTTCTTTATTATTTAGAATTAGTATAAATAATAGTATATTTGATAAAACTTATCACTATGCTATCCCAACAGAAAATAGAGGCATTGATCAAAAGAGCACCCCTTCTTAAAAAGGTGCTGTTAAAACAACCCTTCCTATGGGTCAACCCGGACCAAAGAAAGATGGATGACCTGTCGGATTTTTCCATAGGCAAAGACGAGATGTACCAAGCAGCAGCACTCTGGGAGCGTTTTGCCCCGTTCATTCAAAAAGCTTTTCCCGAAACGGCTACCGCCAAAGGAATCATCGAATCTCCTTTGCGACCCATCCCCCATATGCAAGCGCTTTTAAATCAAGACATCCCCATCGAAGGACAATTGTTCTTAAAATGTGACAACGCCCTGCCCATCACCGGATCCATCAAAGCTCGAGGGGGGTTTTATGAAGTTTTGCACCACGCCGAAGAGCTTGCATTCCAAGCAGGGCTTCTCCAACCCGGTGAAGATTACAGCGTTTTCGCTTCGGAACGCTTTAAAACTTTTTTCAGCCAATACCACATCGGGGTCGCTTCCACCGGAAACTTAGGGTTGAGCATCGGAATGATGAGCGCCACCTTGGGATTCGCGGTCAAGGTATACATGTCTCAAGATGCCAAAGCATGGAAAAAGGAACTCCTTCGAGAGAAAGGGGCCCAAGTCATTCAATTCCCGGGCAATTTTAGCGATGCGATTCGCAAAGCTCGACACGAAACACAGCAAGACCCCAAGGCTTATTTCGTAGATGATGAAGATTCTTACCATCTCTTTATGGGGTATACCATTGGCGCGATCCGCCTAGCTGAGCAGCTAAAAAAGCAAGGCATTTCCGTAGACGCCCAACACCCTCTTTTTGTCTACTCTCCTTGCGGAGTAGGGGGCTCCCCCGGAGGAACGGCCTTCGGGTTGAAACAAATTTTTGGAGATCACCTGCACAGCTTCTTTGTCGAACCTACCCATTCACCTGCGGTGCTCGTGGGGCTACTTACCGGTAAAATGAACGAAATCAGTGTACAAGACATCGGTCTGGATGGCCTAACTGAAGCCGATGGGCTCGCCGTGGCACGGCCTTCTAAATTTGCCACAAAAATCAGTAAGGAAATCATCAGTGGGATTTATACCATTGACGACGATCGGCTGTACACCTTATTGGCCGAGTTGCTGGATACCGAAAACCTCTTTTTAGAGCCTTCTGCCACTGCAGGCCTAATCGGGCCCCAAATGCTGGCACAAACCTCATATGCACAAGAAAGAGGGTTGGATTTAAAAAAGGCAACCCATATCGCCTGGGCAACTGGAGGAGATTTGGTTCCTGAACAACAACGAAAGGCCTTCTATGCGCGTGGAAAAGTGCTCTCTTAATGGCCTAAAGCTGGTCTATTTTTTGCGCTAGTTCGCGATCCTTCTGTGTGATTTTATTGCCTTGATCATGTGTACTCAAAGCAATGGTCACTTTGTTGTAGGAGTTGCTCCAGTCGGGATGATGCCCAGCTTTTTCAGCCAAAAAGGCCACGCGAGTCATAAAAGCAAAAGCTTCCGTAAAATCTCCAAAGGTAAACGTTTTAACCAGTTTCTGGTCTTTATCTTCCCATTTCATAATTTTTGGTTTTTTAAAAATGTAACAAATAAAATAGTAATACAAATCTGCTTTAAACCCTATAAAAGTCCTTATTTTGTCACAGCTTCTGTACTAAAGCAAAGCTAAACATCCTAAAAAAACTCAAAAATTCGAGAACAATGCCCTTTAAAGCCGCTCTTTTTGACATGGACGGAGTGATTGTCAACACCGAACCTTTACACAAAAAAGCCTATTTTGAAATGTTCGACAATTTCCAGCTAAAAGTTCCCCAATCCCTTTACGCAACATTCACGGGAAAATCTACTTGGAGTGTCTGCCAGAAATTGGTAGCGCTCTTTGAGCTCACCTGCTCTCCACAAGAGCTGGTCGATAAAAAACGGGAATGCTTTGGCTACCTCTTTGACCACGATACGGAGTTTAATCTCCTTCCGGGAGTAGAGGCGCTTTTAGAGAATTACGCAAGCCATGGCGTTAAAATGGTCTTGGCCTCTTCTGCCAGTATGTTGACCATCAACCGCGTTTTTGAGCGCTTCCACCTCGCCCCCTACTTTATGGACAAACTCAGCGGAGCGGATTTAACCGCTTCTAAACCGCATCCGGAAATATTTGAACTCGCCGCTAAAAGGGCAGGCGAACCCAAGGCCAACTGCATTGTCATCGAAGATTCCACCAACGGAATTCAAGCTGCACACGCAGCAAAAATACGCTGTGTTGCCTATAAAAGTCCACACTCCAAAGATCAGGACTACGAACTGGCCCAAAAGGTCATTTCGGATTTTGCAGAAATCCATATGGAAACTGCTTTTTACAATACCCTAGGCAGTTAGGCCATTATCTCTGATAGACGTTATTTACTCGATTCACATCCATCATGCGCTGGGAAGGATCAATTTCTATCCTCTTAAGTTGAGCTTCGGGTCGGTTGATTTTCAACTCATAGGTAGGATTGGTCCACGGCCAATCGGACTGTATATTCTTCGCCTCGGGTTTAGACCAATACATCATCCGCAAAGGAATGTAAAAATACTCCGAAGCACCATCGGTATACTCCACTTTAATATCCAACGGCATGGGCATCAACCCAATACGTTTTAAGGTAACCTTTGTCTGCGCCCCTTCACCCGATACCTGATCAATGGCATAATCGATCGTATTGGTGGTCTTGATCCAATCGGTAAGGTACCACTGCAACTCTGCTCCGGAAACTTTTTCAGCCACTCGGATAAAATCATTGGGAGTTGGGTGTTTAAAGCCCCATTCCCTATAATATCGCTTTAAGGTCTTGGACAGGTTGTCTTCCCCAATAAGATACCCCAATTGGTAGAGAAAAAGCGCACCTTTGGTATACGCATTCACACTGTAGTTCAAGTTGGTTTTATACCGATCCGAATGCGTTGTCTCCGGCTGTTCCTCTCCCGAATTGGCCAATTTAGAATAGGATGCATAATAGTTCTTAAACGGAAAAGCACTGGGTTCTTTCTTGATGGAGTTCATAAAAAGGGTCGAGATGTAACTGGTAAACCCTTCATCCATCCAGGGGTGTGTGGATTCGTTGGTAGCCAATACCATATGGAACCAGGAATGGGCCCATTCATGCGCTGTCGTTCCCAACAGACTGCCATAGGGTTTATCCCCAACAACAAGGGTGGCCATCGCGTATTCCATTCCGCCATCCCCTCCTTGAATAATCGAATATTGATCGTAAGGGTATGGACCGACATGGGAGGTATAGAAGTCATACAGCCGCAAGGCGTCCTTTTCCAGTTGCTTCCAATTTTCAATTACACTTGGCTTGTTTTTATACAAAAAATGTAAAGTTGTTTCTCCGTCATTAGTCTGTACAATATCGTGGAGGTATTCAGGATCGGCAGCCCACATAAAATCATGAACTTTGGGTGCGATAAAGTGCCAGGTCAAGGTTTTCCCATCGTGTTTTACAGGATGATCCGGGTTCTCCTGATACCCATGCCCTACTTCTTCCGGATTCTGCAAATAACCAGAGCCTCCGACCACATAGTCTTTGTCAATAGTGATCCTGACATCAAAATCACCCCAGACCCCGTGGAATTCACGAGCAATATATGGATCAGCATGCCATCCTTCAAAGTCGTATTCCGCCAGCTTAGGGTACCATTGGCTCACCGATAAAGCTACTCCTTCGGCATTATCCCGGCCCGCCCGCCTGATCTGCAACGGAACCTGTCCGTCAAAATCCAGCGACAGCGTGGTTTTTTGCCCCGGCAATAAAGGCTGGTCTAACTTTAATTGATAGATCGTACCTACCGTTTTCCCTTCGATTTTTTTCCCGTCTTGACGGATGTTCTTCAGTTTCAAATAACCGATTTCTTGTGGTGACAATTTTGATATCCGATCTCGTACTCGGGCATCCGGATCGGCTATGGTTCGGGAACGGACATCCATTTCACTTCCCGGCTGAAAAGCGTTGTAAAACAAATGGTAAAAAACCTGATGGAGGGTATCTGGAGAGTTATTGGTGTAGACCAGTTTTTGTGATCCCGAATACTGAAAATTATCAACGTTCATCACCACATCCATGGTATAATCCACATGCTGTTGCCAATAGGAGGTATTGCCCTGGGCAAATACGGCCATTGGAAAGAAGAGTGTTACGTATAAAAAAAGTCGGCTGTTCATGCTAAAAAACTTTGAGAAAGTGAAGATATGAATTTTATTTTTAGAGGACTTGTAGTATATAAAAAACCACCTCGTAAAACACAAAGAGGTGGCTCATTCACTATAGCACTCCCCCTTGTCAAGGACACAGGAGTGTGCTATGCACAAAACAACTTATGCACAATATTCATTAAAAGCCTGCTTTAGGTTTTGTGCAATCACGCTGGCCGGGCGGCCTTCAATATGATGACGTTCTAGCATATGCACCAATTCCCCATCTTTAAACAATGCCATCGAAGGCGAACTAGGGGGGAAGGGAACCATATATTCACGCGCTTTATCTACCGCCTCCATATCAACGCCCGCAAAGGCAGTATACAGATGGTCGGGTTTGAGATCGTTTTCCAAAGCTTGTGCAACACCCGGACGGGCATTGGCCGCAGCACAACCACAAACCGAGTTAATGACAACCAAAGCCGTTCCTTTTTCATTTAAAGCTTGATCCACAGCTTCTGGTGTTTGCAATTCATGAAAACCTACACCCGTAAGTTCTTCACGCATGGGTTTTACTAATTCTGGTGGATACATATATTTTAGGTTTAAGTTTTAAAATCAGTTTCCCCAAAATTACAAAGAATTATCGGAATGCAAACCGCTCTCCCTTAAATTAGGATAGAATTATCTTCTTTAAAAAAGTATTTCCTTATAACGGCACATCCTAGATTTTAAAGAAATTTTTTTAAGGCTCGCGCCTATTTTTCTTTGAAACCAAAAATTTTAAAGAAATGCCCTATTTTTGCAACAGATGTCTCTATTTGATTTATACCGATACCTGATTCCGTATGTCCGGCAATACCGCTGGCTCATCATCTCGGCCTTGTTTTTAACCTTGGTCGGGTCCTTTACAGCGCAGGTGAACGCTTTTGTGCTCCGTTATGCAGTGGATGAAGTTAATGCCTTGGTTGAAGGCGGCAAGACCCTGAGCGATGGTAAGCGGGTGCTCATTATCATCTCCACTGTTTTGCTGGGGAAAGAAATCCTGAACGTCTTCATTACCTTCGGACAGCAATTCTATGGGCAAGAACTGCGGATTTTTATCACCAGAGATTTATCCGATGCGGTTATTGATAAGCTTTTAAGCTACCGCATGTCTTTTTTTGCTTCACAGGAAAATGAAGCGGGTAAACTCCAGACACGAATATCCAGAGGAGTCTCCAGTTTAACCCGTCTGGTGCAGAGTTTTTTCATCAATATCCTTCCCCTTTTTACCAGCTCTTTGATCGCCTTAATCCTAATGTTCCGAGCCAACTTTTCGGTAGGATTGGTCGGGCTGGCTATTGTTCCGGTGTACATTTACATCATTATCAAACAGGCCAATACCTTAAAAGGCTGGCGCCGAAACATGCGGAGCTTTTACGAAAAAAAGAACCAGGGAATTATCGGCATCATTCAATCGATGAACGTCATCAAATCCTTTAATCGGGAAAACATCGAGTTCCAAAAGCAAAGCAAGATTCAGTACGATATGACCGAGAATCAGCTACAGACCCAAAAGACCAGCTATATTTTTAACGGCGTCAAGACCTTTGTGGAACAAATCGGGGTGGTGCTGATCATTATCTTAACGGCCTACCTGGTTTTGGATGGGCAGATGAGCATCGGAATGATCATGTATCACATCATGCTCTTCGGAAACGTAACAGCTCCCATTGGACAACTGCATCGTATTTTTGATGATATGAACGATGCGCTGATTTATTCGGAAAGTTTCTTTAACGTCCTCCATGCTGAAGACCAAAAGGAAGGTTCGGGTCAGTATATCCCCAAAAAGGTCATCGGAAAATTCGAGCTCAAAGGGGTAGATTTTGCTTATCCCAACGGAACAAAAGCTTTGCAAGAAGTAAACATGGAAATTCTCCCTAATAAAATTACGGCATTTGTCGGGCTCAGCGGAGCGGGAAAAAGCACAGTCATCAACTTGCTCGACAAATTCTATGAACCCAATAAAGGAGAAGTCCTGTTAGACGGAGTACCTCTACGGGAGTACGACACTCAATTTTTACGGGACCACATTGGACTGGTATTGCAGAAGAACCACATTTTTAGTGGGAGCATAGAAGAAAATATTCGATACGGAAAACCCGATGCTTCAAAAGAAGAAGTGATTGTAGCAGCCCAAAAAGCGTATATTTATGATCAAGTCATCGAGCTTCCCAAGCAATTCGAGACCAATGCATTGGACCTCTCGGGGGGCCAACAACAACGCATCGCTATTGCCCGAATGTTCTTAAAAAATCCCCCCATTATCTTTCTGGACGAACCTACGGCCAGTCTAGATGCCATCGCCACAGAACAAATCAAGAAGAGTTTGGACGCCATCAAGGCTAACCGAACCGTAATCATCGTCTCACACAGCATCTCACAAATTATCGACGCCGATCAGATTTACGCTATGGAGGCTGGGAAAGTAGTGGAATCCGGCACGCACGAAGAGGCCTACCACCAAAACGGAGTGTACAAAAAGATCTTTGATGCCATGGCCCGAAGCCTGAACATCGAAAAGATCTCTAAGACATACGAAGCCGACTAAGACTGTATACTGCCCTTGTGTCCTCTACCTTTCCTTTAATTTTTTTCGTAAACCGCCTGAATAAATTTCTCCGTTTGCTTTCGACCCAAGTTCGAAGATTCAGTCAAGCCGTTAATGACAGTACTGAAAAAAAGCAGCTTATTTTTTTTGGTCAAAAGATAACCGCTCAGGGCAACCGCCTTATTCAAGGTCCCGGTTTTGGCAAAGAGCTTCCCGCTTAAGTCCTTATACAGTCCTTCCAAGGTCCCGGTATCCCCTGTAGGCAAAATATCGAAAAGCTCTTGGTGATCCACTTGGGCGTACAAGAGTTTCAACACTGTGATCAAATCATCGGGAGAAGACAAATCGCCAAAGGACAATCCGGATCCATCCAATAAAACGGGGTGGTCCGGAAATTTAAAATCGTACTGCTTCAGATGATCGATCAGCCGGACAGAATTAATTTCGTTAAACAAAGCCATAGAGACCATATACTGCGTCTGTTCCGCAAAGAAATTATCGCTGCGATGCATCATTGGGGTCAGCAGGCTATCCAGCGGTACGTTGCGAACATTTTTCCAGTTTTGGTCGGCCAATTCAACGGCGCTGGTAGTCACCGGTTTTTTTAGCGTGTCTTGCAACAGTCTTGCGATCAATTCATCGGAAGGAATAAACGGAACCGCTTGCTTACGCGAAGAGGTGAAATCTTTAATGCGATAGGTAAAGCGGTTGGCTCTTTCTTTTCGTTGTACATAAAAAGAAGCGCGATATGGAGGGTTCTTATCTTCCTTTTCCAAATGCTCCGGCTGTGCAAAATAATCTGGTGTGGATTGTAAAGTTCCCGCTCCGGTATAAAACTGGATCACGTTTCCGTAAATCGGGAACGCACTGCGCTCAGGCTGCCATCCAGCATTGTAATAATCCCAGGCCCAAGCCGGGCCAAAACGACCGTTTTCGTTTTTGGTTTCAACAACCGCAATGGGAAGTTGCTCCTTCACTAGAAAGTCATATACGGGTTGGTCTTTAAAATCAGGGTGTAAAAAAGAAGGATCTCCTGTTCCGCGAATATACAAGGTATCATTTTGACGTTGGTACTGAATTCCGGTGGTAGAATCGGTCAAGTAGCGTTTGGCAGCATACAGGGTATAAAGTTTATTGTTGCTGGCCACGGTAAAGTAGCGTGAACCATTGTGTTGGAAGATTACTTTATCCTTTGCCGGATCATAAATACTGATCCCGATATGGGTATGCTGGAGTTCCTTATTTTGTGTGAGGTACTTTTTGGCCTCCCTTTTTTGGGCATTCAACGGGAGTATAAAAAGAAACAGTAGACCAATTAAAATTGTTTTTTTCATCATGTAACTGAGATGGAATGATTAGTTCTATGGGTTCATTGATTCAGGGCAATCCTCCTGCAAGGCCTGCTATAAGGGTATTTTAACTCTTGCAGGCTACTGGGGATCACAAATATAACAAATCCTTAAAAAAAGTTGCTCTTGTTTAAAAACTATTCGAATCAGCGGCCAAAAAAACCTGTCGTGATCCCTTAAAAAAAGACCTAAACCCAATCCTTGGGTGCCCTTAAAACCTCAGCCAATTTCGCTTCTCGACTTCCGGGCTCCGGCTCCCACTCATAGGCAAAATCCGCCTGCGGAGGCAACTTCGACAAAACGGCGTCCGGATGAGCGCTTTGTTGCAAAAAGAAGGAGAACCGCGAATCGGCCAAAAAATTAAACTCTGTAAAACGGCTTCTTCTAAAGGCTTGCCATTGCTTGTGCTTCGCTACCGATGGGGCATCCTTCCGCCGTTCCAAAATGGGCATATAAGAAGGAATAAAAGCCTCTCCCAAATCTTTGACAAAAGCAAAAAGCCGTGACAAATCCACCTCCTTAGAAGGTCGCAATTGCCCCGTATAGAGTCCTCCTATCCCCAAGGTTTCCCTTCTTAACCCATTGTAGTAATATCGATCACACCTCTCTTTAAAGCGGCGGTACCAATCCCGGTGGTATGGATCGCAAACTTCACGGCACACCTTGTGAAAATATACGGCATCTTCGGCAATGAGGTAATGCGGAATCAAATTCAATCCACAACGCACCCATCGCTGTAAAGGCTCAGCCCCAATTCCCGAGAGTTCACTATACTGCCAATGGGCAAGAATGCTGGGAGCATTGGGGTTTTTAGGATGAAAAACAAGCTCCAGCCCATTTTCATAAACCTTTTGATGCGCTGCCTTCTTCACCTCCAAAAAAGGAACGACTGCCGGATCTACAGGAAATTGTCGTGTATAAAAGTGCAAGCTTCCCTTATCCAGAACCTGCCCATTTTGGAGCAGTTTTAAACGGCCTTCTTCCAGCGAGGAAGAATAGGAATGAACTTGAAACTTAGTCTTCCCTTCCATCATTTCAACAAGATCGCCAATTTCAGTCTGCAGATGACGGAGGTAAGCGAAAAATTCGGCTCTCATTACTGCTGATTTTTAATGAATACGGAAAGGTAAGGGTTTCAAATTAATTTTTGAGCTTTTTGGCTTTTTTCCAGAATGGTAAAGGAAAAGGTTTTGCTCTGTACTTGTGCAAAATCATAAATAGCCAGCGCTTTTTTGGCTAGAACGGATTGGGATGCTTGTTCCACTGTTGCTGTTTTTAGAAGCAAGTCGGCTAAGGATTCCATATTGGAAAAACTAAATTTTTCTCTTTCCAAAACCTGCAGTAAATCTTCAAGGGGCATAGCCACCAAATCGGACAATGGCACATTAAGGGTCTGCTGCAAAATTTCATCCACACGCCGCTTCTCTTCCAAATTCCATAGCTCAGGAACAAAAGCCAGTTGTAAACCGGCATTTAAAATCTGATTCAGTTGACGTTGTTTCTCGTCTTTAAGCCCCTTGGTCAGCATAATTCCATACGTTTTTAATCTGCAAAATCTGCCTTACTCTTTTTAAGGTATTTATCGATATCGCTGCTCTTTCCGAACACCACCAATACATCTCCTTCCAAAAACTTGGTTTCGGGCTTAACCATCCCCATCACCTCTTGTTTGTCCGCCCTGCGGCCGATAAGATTGGTATATTTTCGATTGCGAATAATGGTGATGATATTGAGGTGAAAATTTTTTCTAAATTCGGCTTCTTTAAGAGTTTTGCCTACCACATCTGGGTTCACCTCCACTTCTGAAACTAAATAGTCTCCTTCGATCTCAAAATTTTCTATACTTCCTCTTAAATTGATCTTTTTGGTGAGCTGCTCCGCAAATTCCTGCTCGGGGTGGATAATTTGATCCACTCCCATCGCTTCAAAAATACGATCCTGGATTTTGGAAGAAGAACGAGCAAATATCTTTCCTCTACAATAATTCTTGACAATAGCTGTAGTCATAATGGCCGCTCCTTCGTCACCGCTGATTGCAACAATAGCCAAATCGGTATCTTTCAAAGGCACGGCACGATAAGCATTTTCATTCATGGAGTCCATGACGACGGCATGCGACACCTTGTCTCTAATCAGGTCGATCTTCTCGGGGTTACGGTCCGCAACCACCACATCGTTCCCCGTATTGGCCAGATGAACGGCGAGTGCCATTCCAAAATTACCCAATCCAAAAATTGCAATCTTCATCTCTGTCTACTTTTACGGCTATGAATTTCGCCAATAGAATGGCGAAAATAAAATAAATATGGTAAAGAGTTCCAACCGACCCACAAGCATCAGACAAGAACTCCACCATTTTCCAAATGTAGGCATTTCACCAAAATTACCAATTGGGCCAAAATCACCCAAACCCGGCCCCACATTTCCCAAAGTGGTCGCTGCACTTCCCATGGCTGTAATCAAATCCAAGTCTAGCCATGAAAAAACCAAAGTCCCCACACCAAAAGAGAACAAATACAATACAAAAAAGCTAACAATATTGGAAACAACCGGACGTTCCACTGCTTTTCCATTGAGCCGCACGGAAAAAATACCCATAGGATGCAAAATTCGTTTAAAAGAAACCATGCTGTTTTTAACCAAGATGAGGTACCGCACCACTTTGGGGCCTCCAGAAGTCGATCCAGCACTGGCTCCGATGAGCATAATTCCCAAAAAGAGGAGCGTTAAAAAAGGCGTCCACATGCTAAAATCAGCAGAAACAAATCCCGTAGTGGTCAATACACTGACCACCTGAAGAGCCGCATGGCGAAAAGAGCTTTCAAAAGGGCCCCAGACCATGGGATGGGCAATACCATCCTGGCTTGGATCGGCTTTAAAATAAATCACCAAAGTGGTGATCAGCACAAGCCCCACCACTAAAAGGGCATAAGCTCTAAACTCTTCATTCTTCCACACACTTTTAAATTTCCCTTTAAAGGCATAATAACTCAACACAAAATTGGTCCCCCCTAAAAACATAAAAAGGATAACAATATATTGTATCATCGGCTGAGCATCCCAAAAAGCCATGCTGTCATTTTTCGTTGAAAACCCACCCGTTGCCAAGCTGGCCATCGCATGGTTTACAGCATCAAAAAAGCTCATCCCCGCAAGTTTTAAAAAGAGCGTTTCAAGAGCAGTGTACCCCACATAAATCAACCAGATCCGCTTTGCTGTTTCTTTTATTCTTGGACTGAGTTTATCGCTTTCAGGACCCGGTGATTCCGCTGCGAACAATTGCATCCCGCCGACTCCCATCAACGGAAATAGCGCAATAGCCAGTACGACCATTCCCATCCCACCAATCCAATTGGTAAAGCTCCGCCAAAAAAGAATCCCTTTCGGGATGCGTTCCACATCTTCCAAAATCGTCGCCCCGGTCGTAGTAAACCCGCTCATCGACTCAAAGAAGGCATCCGTAAAATGGGGAATGGTTCCTGAAATCAAATACGGCAAGGTTCCTACAAAGGCCATAAAAATCCAACTGAGGGCCACCATTAAAAAACTCTCTCTCGTACTGATTTCTCTTTTGTAGTTACGAGTAAAAAGCATCAGCAGGCTTCCCAATAAAGCTGCCAAGCCTCCGGCCGTTAAAATATGAATGAGTGTTCCATCTTTATAAGCCCAGCTCACTCCAGCGGAAAGCAACATAAACACACCGTTGACCAAAGCCAAAAAACCCAAGATAAAAAGGGTGAGCTTATAGTTGATCTTATATACCAAACTTTTCATTCGAAAAGGGATTCTACTTTTTGAATGGCCCGTGGCAAACTACAAATCACCAGTCGGTCACCCGGTGCTATTTTAAAATCCCCTAGTGCGATGAACCCTTTGCCCTCTCGAATAACGCCTCCGATGACTGCTTCTTCGGGAAAATCAAGATCTTTGATAACGTGGTGGGCAGCTTTGGAGTTTTCACCAGCCTTGAATTCAAGAATTTGCGCATTAATATTGGTCAAAGTATGC
>JAJYSO010000304.1 GCA_021793535.1 Bacteroidota bacterium
AAATAGAGGGCATGCCGATCATGGCTGGTTGAACAGTTACCATACCTTTAGTTTCGCAGGGTACATGAACTCGGACTGCATGAATTTTGGAGTTTTACGGGTTTTGAACGACGATACAATCGCTGCCGGAGAGGGATTTGGCACCCATTCTCATGATAATATGGAAATTATTTCCCTGCCCTTATCAGGGAGCTTAAAGCACAGTGATAGCATGGGAAATGGCGGGATTGTCAAGGCGGGTGAAATCCAGGCGATGAGCGCGGGAACCGGTATACGACATAGCGAGTTTAATCCCAGTAGCCAGGAAAAAGTAAATTTTTTTCAAATATGGTTACTCCCCGATAAAAGGGGATACGACCCGCGGTATCAACAAGTAACTTTGGCGGCAATTGATCGTCAGAATAAATGGGACCAGATCGCATCGCCAAATCCATATGACAAAGGAGTTTGGATCCATCAAAATGCATGGCTCCATTTGGCTGATTTGGAACAGAATTACACTTTGAGATACACCTTAAAAGATCGTAATAACGGTATCTTTTTAATGCTGATTGAGGGTTCAGCGGAGCTTGGAGAAGACCAGTTGAAGGCAAGGGATGCGATTGGTTTTTCGGAAGAGGCCGAATTCCGGATTAGAGCAAAAGAAAACAGTAAAATTTTAGTATTGTAAGTACCCATGGAACTTCCTAATTATTTTAAATAAATAAATTAAAAGACAAAGTAACAGTTCATTTATGGAAAACAAAGTTTTTAAAGCGGACAAAGCACACACGAACATTGGGTTTAATGTAAAGCACATGATGTTCTCTAAGGTAAGAGGTAATTTTGAAGATTACGAAGCACAAATTGAACTTTCTCGAGAAGCTTTCGAAAAATCTAAATTACAATTTAAAGCTATTGCCCAGTCCATTAATACCAATAATAAGGATAGGGATAACCATTTAAGAAGCGCTGATTTTTTTAATTCAGAAGCTAACAAACACATTGCTTTTGAGTCTACAAAAATCACCAAAAAAAACGAAAATGATTATGTAGTAGAGGGTGATTTGACGATAAACGGAATTACCAAACCTGTTCAACTGGAGGCAGAATATAGTCGGATCGAACAGGATCCTTGGGGTAACGAGCGTGTTATCTTGGGGATGAAAGGAAAAATTAATCGTGAAGAATGGGGAATGACGTATAATTCCACTCTTGAAACAGGAGGAGTATTACTCGGTAAAGATGTGGTTTTGGAGATTGAATCACAGTATGTGTAATTTGATTCTTTAAATTATCAAAATTTGGTTGGTACGATGAAAACCCCTTAATCCATTTGGCTAAGGGGTTTTTTGATGTTTGTTTGCCCCCGTCTTTTTTATAGATTTTGTACCTTTGATTAAACCTAGCAATGTTTTAAATGAGCAAAGAAATATACCAGATCGATTCGGCTCACTCTCATATTGGTTTTAAAGTGACCCACATGATGTTGGCACGAGTGAACGGTCGATTTAAAAAATACAGCGGTACTGTTGAAATGGCAGATGATAATTTTGAAACGGCTGTACTTAAATTTAAGGCTAAAGTGAAGTCCATTTCAACCAATCACGAAGAGCGGGATGCCCATTTGAGAAGCCCAGATTTTTTTGATGCAGATTTACACAAAGAACTTTCTTTTATCTCTTCAGCCGTTCAAAAAATAGGGGATCATCGTTATAAGATAGAAGGGTTTTTGACCATGCGAGGGTTGACCAATCATATTGTTTTGGAGGCTATAAAAAGTGAAGCGTTACAGGACAATGATGGAGCCAAACGCTTTGCTTTGAATATCGTGGGAAAATTAAACCGTATAAAGTGGGATATGCGATGGAACAGGCCCATGCAATCTGGAGGTATTTTGGTGAGTAGAGAGGTGCTAATTGAAATTGATTCCGAGTTTTTTACCCCTCTAGACTAATTCCACTGTCCAAAGTCGAAATTATCAAGATCGTCTAAATCAATTTGGTCATCGCCAAATTCGTCATCAAAGAGATCCGAGTCATCATCGAGATCATCGCTTTCAAACTTTTTTTCTGGTGGATTTTCCGGCATAATGCCATGTGAATACATGAGGTTGGGATAAGTGATGCCAACTTCAGGCTCTACGATATCGGCTAATTCCACATAAAAGGTCCACATGTCAAAAAAATCATAGACGTAAATCAACTTGGTATGATCTGTTGAAACGGCGGAATCAATTTGTGTTTCACTCATGATTCGCGTTGTCCCTATTCCTTCCTTCATATCGTATAATGCAATTTCTTCGCCCTGGCTCCATTCCTGGTCGCTCAGGTAAAAGGAAGCCATTTCGTTTCCTTCAAATCCAAAGGCTTGTGTAATGGCATTATGCAGGTCTTCTAAATTCGCATCTTGCTGAATTTCGATGTCTCTAAAAACATCCTCCAGTGTATCTAAAACAATTCGAAATCTGTATATCATCAGTAAAATTATTTAAGAGCAGATTCGTTTACTTTGAGTCCAATTTCCTTCCCTTTTTTTAACATGTAAGCATGAGCCGCTTCGTATTCATTAGGGATTTTTCCTTGTAGGATAGCTTCTTTTATGGCACTTTTAATGATGCCTATTTCTCTGGAGGGCTTCAAACCAAAGACTTCCATAATTTCTTCCCCTGAAACAGGGGGTTGAAAGTTACGTACACGGTCTCTTTTCTCGACCTCTTTGATCTTTTTCCTTACAATTGCAAAGTTTTGATGGTATTTTTTAAAACGCTTTGGGTTTTTGGTGGTGATATCCGCTTCGCATAACGTCATCAAATCTTCGATGTCATTTCCAGCGTCAAAAATAAGCCGCCTTACCGCAGAATCAGTGACGTCATCCTGAGCAATGACGATGGGTCGTGAGCTCATCATTACTAATTTTTGAACGTATTTCATTTTTTGGTTTAAAGGCATCTTGAGTCGTTTAAAGAGACGGTATACCATTTTTGAGCCTATGAACTCGTGCCCGTGAAAGGTCCACCCAATCTTTTTGTCGAAGCGCTTTGTGGGGGCTTTTCCAATATCGTGTAATAAGGCTGCCCATCTGAGCCATAAATTATCCGTATTTTTGGAGATGTTGTCTACTACTTCCAAGGTATGCCAAAAATTGTCCTTGTGCCGCTCACCGTCTATTTCATCGACTCCTTCCAGTGCGGTAAGAGATCGGA
>JAJYSO010000305.1 GCA_021793535.1 Bacteroidota bacterium
TTCCGATCTAAATCAGTTTATGCCATTTTCTGTTATTATTTGGGACCCGTCCATCGGAATTGATCTTGGGTTTTTTACCATTCGTTACTACAGCTTGATGTATTTGATCGCCTTTAGCTTAGGGTGGTACATTATGAAGTATATCTTTAAAAAGGAAGGCGTCAAACTTGAAAAACTGGATGCACTTTTTATTTACATGATTCTCGGCACTTTGATCGGTGCAAGATTGGGGCATGTTATTTTTTACCAGCCTGAGCTCTTTAAGGAAGATTTCTTTTCGGTCTTTTTACCCATGCAATTTGTACCCACCATCAAATTTACCGGTTTTCAGGGATTGGCCAGTCATGGAGCAGCAATAGGAATATTGATTGCCATGTACCTCTACAGCAAGAAGAAATTGCACAAGCCCATGCTGTGGATTATGGATCGGATTGTAATTCCAGTGGCGAGCGGTGGTGTTTTTATTCGGTTGGGGAACTTTATTAACTCTGAAATTGTAGGGAAGCCCAGCGATGCGCCTTGGGCGGTGAAATTTGTCCAACAAAGTGCAGGATACGGTCCTGTTGTGCCCCGGCACCCTGCTCAGCTATACGAAGCTTTTGGCTATGTATTGGTGTTTGTCATCTTGTGGTATAGCTATACCCGGACGCAAAAACGCAACCAACGCGGGTTTATATTTGGTTTGTTTTTGATTCTTTTATTTTTGGTTCGCTTCATCATCGAATTCTTTAAAGAAGCACAAGTGGAAGAACGAGGAGATTGGCTATTGAATACAGGACAGTTGCTCAGTATTCCGTTTATTTTGGTGGGTATTTATTTGATGTTCCACTCGTATAAAAAATTCAACCCCCAAAAGGCTTGAGAATGGTTTATAAAATCGGTTTTTTTGTGCTGTTTATTTTTTTATGGGGGTGTGAACACAAATCCAAAACAGCGCAGCGCACGGCACTAGACACTGAGGATATTCGGTTTACAAAGGAAGGGGAGTTGACTTTTGTGGATTCCTTAGAAAAGCAACGGGTTCGGCTGGATATCGAGGTAGCACAAAGCGAGTATGAACAGCAGACCGGATTGATGTACCGCAAAACTCTGGCGCCTGATCAAGGAATGCTCTTTGTTTATCCCGATGAACGTCCTCGGCCTAACTTCTATATGAAAAATACGTATATCGCATTGGATTTGATTTACCTTGATGCAAGCCAAAAAGTCGTGGATATACAGGAAAATGCTCAGCCTTTGGATGAGCGTTCGCTGCCCTCTGATGCTCCGGCACAGTATGTTCTTGAAGTTCGTTCGGGCTTTGTTGAGCAATATCATGTCGTTTTGGGTGATCAGGTACAGATTGAAATTTTTGACCCTGAGCGTTAAAAGGATGACGAGCTTTAGATTTCTTGCTCTTTTTTATGCAATAGCCGGGTGAGCTTGATGGAAAGGTCGGTGAAAATGAGTTTTGCGTTCCCGTTGCGCTCAATGTGATAAAGGGCTATTTCGAGTTCATTGGTGATGGGTATAATATTTTGCCCATGGATAAAGGGTGCAAAATTTTCCAATTTAAAATTCAGGTGTGTGGGTTGGGCATAAACCAAGGTGTCGGCTTTGTAATTCTGTAAGAGGGCTTGACGCATAAAGTCTAGACAATAGCCTAAAAAGCGCTTTTGGGTCTCCCGGTTCGTTTTGGTGATTTCCTCTGCCCAAGAGAGCAATTTTAGGATGGACTCTTTATGACCTGCTGCACTAAAGGCCGCCCGTACCCAGTCGATAAACCACTTTTCAAACTGTTGATCTGTTTCGGATAAGAGCTGGAGGGCTTTGGAGAAGTCTCCCTCGGCTTGAACGGCATATTTTTGAGCCTCCTCGTGCCCGCAATGGTATTGTTCGATAAGCGCCTTTACCATACTCTCTTCTCCTATGGGAGGGAAACTGAGTTTTTGACAGCGCGAGCGTATGGTTTCCATCACGCGTTCCTCTTTATCGGTAATCAAGAGGAATACGGTTTCGCTAGGTGGTTCCTCAATGAGTTTTAAAAGGTGATTGGCAGCGGAAATATTCAAAGTCTCCGCATGCCAAATAATCATTATTTTAAAGCCTTTTTCAAAGGATTTCAAAGATAAGAGCTGCGCGATGTTTTTGGCGTCCCCAATGCTGATTTGTCCTTGCTTGTTGTCAATTCCCAGTGCCTTATACCATTGGAACTTGTCCGGGTAAGGCTGCTCTGAGATAAAGTTGCGCCATTCGGGAGTGAAATCCAATGCCGTGGGTTTACTCTTGATTCGTTTGTTAGGTGCTGTAGGATAGACAAAGTGTAGATCGGGATGAAGGAGCTTTTGGACCTTTTGTGCACAAGAGGCCCGCTCTGCTTCTGTTTTCTTTTGCATGCACAATAAATATTGGGCATAGGCCATGGCCATTTTTAAGGTACCTCTTCCGTCCGGGCCCACAAATAACTGAGCGTGAGGTATTCGGCCGCGGTCCGCCGTGCTTTTAAGATGAGCTTTGAGGTGCTGTAAACCAATAATTTCTGAAAACATCATGATTGCGAAAGTAATTAATTTTGTAATATTGAAGAAGTAAAAGTTCCGAAGCCATAAAATACTTACATTTGAACAAAAAAAATGCGGACCATAGACCAATGTAATTTTAAGGATAAGCGAGTTTTGATTCGAGTGGATTTTAACGTTCCTTTGGATGCTAATTTTAAGGTGACCGATCCCACGCGTATTCTTTCTGCCAAGCCTACTATAGAAAAAGTATTGGCTGAAGGAGGGGCGGTGATTTTAATGTCTCATTTGGGACGGCCTAAAGGAAAGCAGGATGCTTTTTCGTTGCGGCATATCCTATCAGCGGTTACTCATGTGTTAAACCACGAGGTGAAATTTGCAGAAGATTGTATTGGGGATGAAGCTTTTGAGCAGTCGGCACATTTAAAACCCGGCGCGATACTCTTACTTGAAAACCTGCGTTTTTATGAAGAAGAAAAGGCTGGAGATCCTGATTTTGCCAGAAAACTGGCCAATCACGGGGAAGTGTACGTCAACGACGCATTTGGTACCGCTCATCGTGCGCATGCCTCTACAGCAATCATTGCGCAATTTTTTAAAGAAAAGTATGTCGGGTATCTGATTGAAAGGGAAGTGAAGAGCTTAGACAAGGTTTTGCATTCTAACGACCATCCGATTACA
>JAJYSO010000009.1 GCA_021793535.1 Bacteroidota bacterium
CCATCATCGGAATATGGGGGGTAGTTTTCTTTTTCAACATGATCGCTGAAATCAAAGAAAATGTAGACGATGGACTGGACAACTATAAGCGACAAATCATTTATAAAGCGCACCAAGACACTACCTTATTATCCCGGATTGATTTCGACGAAGGGTTCTATTCCATCCGGGAAATAAATCGAGAAAAAGCCTTGCATTTCAAAGATCAATACAGTGATACGCTCGTTTATATCCAGGATATACAAGACCTAAAACCTACTTTGGATCCTACCCGGATGCTCACTACCGCCTTCCAAGATGGCGGAAAATATTACGAGTTAAAAGTCATCAACCCCATGGTCGAAAAGGACGATTTAATCGAACGTTTGCTGTGGAATATGATTTGGCTTTATGCCATCCTGATCATCACTATCGTATTGATTAACAATATGGTCCTACAACGTTTATGGAAGCCCTTTTACGGGTTATTACACCAACTGCAACAGTTTCGATTGGGCAGTGGACAGCAGCTCCCACAGGTACAAACAAAGACAAAAGAGTTTCTGGATCTGCAAGAAGCCGTAGGTTTACTCTTAAATCACAACATTCAGATTTACGAACAACAAAAACAATTTATCGGAAACGCTTCCCACGAGCTTCAAACCCCGTTGGCCATTGCCATGAACAAACTGGAATTGCTCATCGAAAAAGAAGAACTAAAAGCCGAGCAAGTGGAGACCATTGCGGAGACCATG
This sequence comes from Bacteroidota bacterium, assembly GCA_021793535.1. GTDB lineage: Bacteria > Bacteroidota > Bacteroidia > Flavobacteriales > Flavobacteriaceae > JAJYSO01. Next base: position 735 of record JAJYSO010000009.1, read on the forward strand.
CACATTATCGAGCGCTTAATCCGCTTGAACAAATCCCTATTGCTGCTTTCCAAAATTGAAAACAAACAATTTCCAAATGCGCAGCCGGTACAAATAGCCGCTACCATAGCCCAAGGCCAGCAAGATTTAAGTGAAATCGCTAATTTTAAAGAAGTCCAATTCATCGTAGACAGCACAAGCAACCTCACCAAAATGATGGACCCTGCCTTGGCGGAAATAATGATTTACAATCTTCTGAGAAATGCCATTTTTCACAACATGCCCAACGGAAAAGTATGGATTTCCCTCCGAAAAAACGAGCTCTGTATCTGTAATACCGGGCGGAACAAAGCTTTGGACATCACACAAATTTTCAAACGCTTTTACAAGTCCCAACCTAAAAAAGGCAGTACTGGTCTAGGCCTATCCATTGTCAAGGCTATAGGTGATTTGTACGGAATTTCCATTACTTACACTTTTTCAAATCAAAGACATTGCTTCCGGCTTACCTTCTAAAGAAGCCCTGGCCTGTTTTTATACGACCTCTCTTTTAGCCGTCAATAAAACGGATTATGGCATTCCTAATTCTTTCCAGAATCCCTTTGTTTATTTGCTTCCAAATTAAAAATAAACGATAACAACCGATGGAAGTATTGCTTGAAGCCCTAGAACACCTTACAAATCCAAACTGGATCATGAACAGCGGCGGGCTCTATCTCGTGCTGGTCATTCTCTTTATCGAAACCGGTTTATTTTTCGGTTTCTTCCTTCCGGGAGATCCCTTGTTATTTATATCGGGGATGATCATTGCCGGAGCAAATGAAGCAGCTTTTCCCTTTAACACAGGTATTTTAAACCTCTTTTTCTGGGGGTTTTTATTCTGTCTCTCCACAATTATAGGAAACATGGTGGGGTATTGGACTGGATATAAATTTACACGCTTCTTTAAAAATAGAAAAAGTCGTTTTTTAAAACCCAAACACCTTTATGCAGCAGAAAAATTCTATGAAAGCAAAGGTGGGGGAGCCGTTCTTATCGCAAGATTTTTACCTGTGGTCAGGACCTTTGTACCGATTGTTGGGGGGATTGTAAAAATGAATTTTAAATATTTTATGATCTTCAATATTTTGGGAGCCCTCTTATGGGTTGGACTGATCACAACCCTAGGGTATGTATTGGGAGAAAACCCATGGGTAGAACGAAACCTAGAATTTGTAATTATTGGACTGGTCGTGCTGGTCAGTGCACCGGTTCTCTTTAAAATGACCTTGGGAAGAGCAAAACAATACACAGGGTAACAAATCATAAGAAATTCTCAAAAACAAGCCTGCTTGTCAATTTATCAATACCTTCACTTTAAAATCATTCAAAATGAAAACTTTAAAATTAATGTTAGTTCTTATCTTGGCTGGTGTCTTTAGCCAAGTAAATGCACAAGATCGGTATTTAGAAACAACCGAGTACCCAAAGGAAATCACTTCCTACATTGAAACCAATTTTCCCGATAGTGAAATCATCAGTATCAAAGAGGAAAAGGAAAGGCATAAAACGGAATATGAAGTTAAGCTCAGAAACATGGAAGAATTGGAATTTGACGAGCAGTATGCCATCAAAAGCATTGAGTCCAAGTCAGGCCTTCCTGATACGGTAATTCCTCAAAAGATCAGGGATTACGTAACTCAAAATTACCCTAATCGAAAAATCGAGGAGTGGAAAATGAAAAGACGCGGCCAAGAAATCGAATTGGACAATGACCTGGAATTGATCTTTGATTTTGACGGAAACTTTGTGAGGGTAGACGATTAATATTTGAATACATCGCAACTCATAAGTTGTGGAATGGTGGAAGTTTGAGAAATCACAAAGCGATTCAATGATTAGGTTTGTTTTCGTGTGTTTTATACTCGCTTTTTTAAGAGGTATAAATTTCCACCATTCTTATCTTTCCCTTTTTTAAACCTATTGTTTGGCTTCATTGCCTAATGAACCCCACCTGGAATAGGCTACGGCTCTTTACCATCCCAATGACTTAATATGACCTTTGCTTTCCTCGCTTTTGTTATCGTGGCCCTGATCCTGGATCTGGGCGTATTCAATCGAAAGAGCCATATCATCACCACTAAAGAGGCCGGTCTATGGACCGGAATATGGGTAGGCGTGGCCTTGGGTTTTTCTGCTCTGGTTTACCTCGCTTTCGCAAACGGATGGACACCCAACCCGACGGCACTTACCCCCACCGATGCCGTATTAAAGTACATTACGGGGTACTTGATTGAACTCTCCTTGAGTGTAGACAATATCTTTGTCATTGCCCTGATTTTTTCAGCTTTTGCAATTCCTCCTCTATATCAACACAGAGTACTGTTTTACGGAATCATCGGAGCGATTGTGTTTCGAGCCATTATGATTGTATTCGGAGTAGTATTAATCCAAAAATTCAGCTGGATAATCTACGTCTTCGGAGGCTTTTTACTGCTTACTGCACTTCGGATGCTGTTTAATCAAAACCAAAATTACGATCCCAAAAATTCAAAAATATTGCGGTGGATGGGCAAACTATTCCCCATGACCCATACGATAGAAAACGAAAAGTTTTTTATCCGTAAAAAGGGTGTTCGTTATGCCACTCCCCTTTTTGCAGCATTGATCATCATTGAGTTCACAGACATCTTCTTCGCCGTGGACAGCATCCCGGCCATTTTAGCCATTACCGCCGATCCCTTTCTTGTTTTTTCCTCCAATATCTTAGCCATTATGGGACTGCGCTCTTTGTATTTTTTGATTTCAGGAATGTTGGAAAAGTTCAAGTACATGAGCTACAGTTTGGTCGTCATCTTGGCTTTTGTCGGACTGAAAATGTTACTCTCTCATCAGGTTAATTTACCGGAATGGCTTTCGCTTAGTGTCATTGCTCTTTCGCTACTTGTCGGTGCCATCGCCTCAAGACTTCAGCCTTCCAAGCGGGCATAAAAAGAAACCTACACACAAAAGCGTTGTACAAAGACGAGAAGATTTCCCGGCTGCAGCCAAAGAAAATCTTTTCTTACCCAATTCACCGATAAGCACTCCTACTCTTTTAAAGTGCGGTAAAATTAATCTTAGCCCATTTTTTTAGCCTCAATTCAATTAAATTCTATAATTTCAGGCGCTTGATCAAAAATCTTAGCCCCAGAACCTCTTCTCATGCGCTTTTTTTTCACCCTCTTTCTCCTTCTTCCGATCACTGCTTTGGCCCAAGCGAAAAACACACCCAACTGGCTTCGCTACCCCAGCATCTCTCCAGATGGAAAAACAATTGCTTTTGTTTATAAAGGGAATATTTATAGCATTCCTTCCAAAGGAGGCACTGCCAAACAACTCACCACTCATAAAGCATATGATTTCCATCCCGTCTGGAGCCATGATGGAAAAACAATCGCTTTTGCCACTGCTCGTCATGGCAACTTTGACATATATACAATGAATGTAAACGGGGAAGAGGTGAAACGGTTGACCTATCATTCCAACGATGAAATCCCATATACCTTTTCGGCAGATGATCAATCGGTAATTTTTGGAGGGGTGCGTATGGACCTCTCGGCACATCGCCAATACCCTACTGCATCACAACCGGAACTATATCAGGTTCCCGCACAAGGGGGGCGCGTCACTCAAATCTTTACCGTTCCTGGAGAAGAGGCCCAAGTCAATCGCTCTGGAACCCGTATCTTTTATCACGATAAAAAAGGAGGAGAAAATGCCTATAGAAAGCATCACCAATCCTCTATAACACGTGATTTGTGGAGTTATGATACCAAGACCAATACCCATTCCATGATTACCCGTACAAAATGGGAAAATCGTCAGCCTATATTGGATAAGAACGAACAATCACTCTATTATTTAAGTGAAGAAAGTGGAAGTTTTAACATCCATAAGATTGCTCTTGACCACCCTGATCAAGACCAACAACTCACTCATTTTAAAGAACTTCCAATCCGCTTCTTAAGTTATGGAGGCGGCCTGCTCTGCTTTGGATTCGACGGAGAGATCTATACGATGAGAGAGGGCAGCACACCCCAAAAAGTACAGGTGGAACTCTATGACTTGGCACAAGAGAATCCCAAAGAAATAATAACCGTCGACAAAAATATTCAGGAGATGAGCATTTCTCCCGATGGCAACGAAATTGCTTTTATTGCCGGTGGAGAAGTGTTTGTAACCGACAAAGAAGGCGATTACACCAAACGCATCACCAACACTGCCGAACAAGAACGTTTTGTAACGTTTTCTCCTGACGGAAAACGCTTGCTCTACTCCAGTGAACGCAAAGGGAAATGGGAGATTTATCAAAGCGTAAAAAAACGTGAATCAGAACCCTTCTTCTATGCTTCTACTTTGCTAGAAGAGAAACCTCTGGCCCACGAGGATCAAGAAAGCTACCTCCCAAAAATCTCTCCCGATGGAGCAAAAATGGCCTATATTGCTAACCGAAGAAACCTGCGCATCATGGATCTCAAAACCGGAGCAACCAAAGATATACTGAGCCCCGATAGCCTTATAGAGAATGACGTGGTGCACCATCAGTTGAGCTGGAGTCCGGACAGCAATTGGCTGCTGCTCGAATGGAAAAGTACCTTAAGTAATAGCGAAATTCTACTCTTGGCAGCCGATGGCAGTAAAAGACAAAACCTCACCCAAAGTGGGTATGAAGACCGGCGACCCAAGTGGGTCAACCAAGGAAAACAAATGCTCTGGTTTACCAATAAAAATGGCTACCGCAGTTTTGCCATGAGCGGAGGCTCAGAAAAAGATGTATACAGCTTGTTCTTTACCCAAAAAGCACACGATACGTTTAAATGGACGGAAAAGGAATACCAACTGCATCAAAAAATAGAAGAATTAGCCAAAGTTGAGGGGCAATCGGCACTCCAAGAAAAGGTAAATGGCAAAGGAGAAAGCACCCCACAGCTCTCCATTGATTGGGAATCCTTAGAAGATCGTAAAGAACGGTTGACCCCTCAATCCGGAAGATTGAGTGATGCAGTCTTGTCTAAAGACGGAGAAAAACTCTACTTTTTATCCGCATCACAAGATGGATTAAATTTATGGGAGACCCAGCTGAGGACCAAAGAAACAAAAATAAAAATCCGACTGGGTAAAAAAAGAGGGGGGTCTCTCCAATGGGATTTCAAAAAAGAAGCGCTGTATGCTTTAATAGACGGCCAAATTTCTACTCTTGATCTGGAAAAGGAAGAAAGGAAAATTCTTCCCATCAATGGCGAGATAGAATACGACAAACTCAAAACCTATCAATACCAACTCGAACACGTATACCAGCGCACCAAACATATCTTTTACGAACCCACTTTTCACCACAACAATTGGGATGAACTCTATCAAACTTATAAAAAATATTTGCCTTCCATAGGAAATAACTATGAATTTTCAGATCTACTTTCCGAATTTTTAGGAGAGCTAAACGTCTCCCACTCCGGTGCACGCTATGCAGGTGAGGACCTGAAAAACAAAGACGAAACTGCTGCCCTAGGTATTTTTATGGATAACCAGTACAAGGGAGAAGGGATAAAAATTACGGAAGTGATCAAAGGCGGTCCCTTAGACAAAGCTGAATTTGATATTGAGCCCGGAATGATTATCACTAAAATAGATGGGGAACCGCTCACCACCGCTGTTGACGTTGCTCATTTCCTCAACCGGAAAGCCGGTGGGTTCATCCTATTGGAGGTCTCTGGTCGCCAACCTTCGCAAATCCGTGTAAAACCCATCACTTTAGCTGAAGAAAATGCCTTGCTTTACAAGCGTTTTGTCCGCATCAATGCCAAAGAAGTAGAACGGCTTAGCAAAGGGAGATTAGGCTATGTTCACATCCCCGGGATGGCCGACGGGCCTTTTCGCAACGTATATGAAGAGATGATGGGCAAATATGCTGATAAAGAAGGAGTACTTATCGATACTCGGTTCAATAGTGGAGGAGACTTGGTCTCCGACCTAGCCATGTTCCTCACCGGCGAACAGTTTTTGACCTATGCAACAGCCGAAAAAGAGGTCGGCAAAGAGCCATACTGGCGCTACCTCAAACCCACAGTGTTACTCTTTAATGAGAGTAACTATTCGGACGGACACTGTTTTGCACAAGCTTACACTGACTTAAAAATCGGAAAAACGGTCGGGATGCCCGTACCGGGAACTTGCAGTTGGTCCGGTTGGGAAACGCTTTCGAAAGGGCTGCGATGGGGAGTCGTACCGGTAGGCGTGAAAAACAAAAGCGGCCAATGGATGGAAAACAACCCCACTCTTCCCTCCTTCCAAGTTAAAAATGATCCGAATGTCATCAGCAAAGGTCAAGATGAACAATTGGAGAAAGCGGTAGCTGAACTCCTTTCGCAACTCGACGCTTGACCGCAAGAGAAAACATCTGGCTTAAAGAAAGTGTACTACCCTTGTTATTTTAAACGTACACACTCATTGTTTTTATTATAGTATCTTAAGAGGATAGTGTCCCAAAAAGTTGATCAGCACCACTTTTCTCCTATAACCACTCAACCATGTCAGAGGGTCATGCTGGTTTTCCAGTCTTAATTCCGCTGTTTGTTGTGTTTCGAGCTCGGTCTTCTGGTGTTACACTCACCAATCTAATTGGCCAAAACCATCCCCGCATGAATAAAAGACATCCAAAAAAGGAGCCCTGCTAATAAGCCAATTTTCTTTGTTTTTTCATCTCTGCAATGGCATTTATTTGGACGTATTCCTTCCGCTCAAGGTCGCCCTTCCGGCACAAATTTATCTATGAACGAAAAGAATATTCTGTAAAGAAGAGCACACTCCGGTGTTTCCCTTTTTAAAAAAAAATCATTTTTTTCGATAACCTACACATACCTTTAAAATTACTCTAAATTTATAGCAATTCCAAAACCAGCTTTTTTAAAATTCGTAACTTGTCTGCGAAAAATAAACCTATTTTCTCAATTTTTTCTTCATGCATAAAGTACTAGTGACCACTACGGATCTAAAACGGGATTATGAAATTATTGGTCCCATTTACTTTCATATTTCCAACAAGGGTTTTTTTACCAGCCGGTTATCTCAACTTTTAGAGAAGTATGAGAAGGAACTCCAGGAACTGGAGCAACAAGAGAAAAAGGAGGAAAGCCTAGATTGGGATCTGCAATATGGGTTGCACTCTTATGAAACGGATAGCCGATTTGAAAAAGCTTTTTACGTGGCCATCAGAGAGTTAAAAGAAATTGCGAGAAAGATGAACGCCGATGCCATTATAGGAATGCGTCAAGATGTGCGATTGGATCCCAATGTCCACCAGTACTTCTACCTACAACTCTATGGAACAGCCGTCCGGTATACCAATACCATTTAAAACGTAATTTTGGAGGAAGAATACACAAAAAATAAAAGGTTTCGAACAATCTTGTATCTTTGCAGCTGGCCTCTTATGACAGTGTGCTTATAAGTGCCGTTTGGCTTGTTTAACCACAGCATTCTATATGAAAAAGAAAATCATTTTAATTATCATAGGCATATGGTTATCCGGAAGTGTTTTCGCTCAGAACCAGTCCTATCGCATAGAAAAAAACGAAACCTTGGAAAGCATCGCTGAAAAATTCAGCGTCAGCAAAAGTGATATTTTATCTTTGAATCCCGATTTGAATGAAAAAAAATTAGAGGGGCAAGTCATCGTGATTCCGGCAAAAGAAACAGATCGCGCAACTCCCAATGCGATGGGAGTACGCTTTAAGGAATACAAAGTCAAACGCAAAGAAACCCTCTACACTTTGGCAAAAGAAAATGGCATCCGTGTGGAAGACATCAAGAAGTACAACCCGTATTTATACGATGAACAACTCGGGGAGAATGACATGATTCGGATCCCTATCTTTGAAAACGAAGCGCGGGATTTCAACGCATCTGTACAGACTTCGACCTTCCGCAACATTGCACACGTAGTCATGCCTAAAGAAACAAAATACGGAATTTCCAAGCGCTACAACATGCGCGTGGAAGAGTTGGATTCGTTAAACCCTCTGATTAAAGAATTAAGGCCTGGGCAAGTCCTGAAGGTAATCAATCATCTCTCTAAGACCGAGCCCAGCACTTTAGTCGAAGAAGATTTCACGTACTACGAGGTCCAACCCAAAGAGACGATTTATTCCTTAACCAGAGCATTGGGAATTTCAAAAGACTCCTTGGAACTTTTCAACCCTGTATTGAAGGAACTGGGGCTTCAAGCGGGCATGGAGCTTAAAATTCCTCGTCGTGAATCTTCTTCAGACCTGGAAACCTTGAGTTCAGAAAAATTAAATCTACAGCAATACCTGTCCAATAGGTCCACCAAGAACATCAGTGTTCTTTTGCCTTTCAACATTTATAAGGTAAATGAGGAAGACAAGTCGGAAAACAAAGCACTCTTAAAAAGTGATGAGATTTTAGGAATTTCACTGGACCTTTACAGTGGGATTAAAACAGCAGTAGACTCTGTACAAAAGATGGGCATTCCGGTTCAAATCCAAGTTTACGATACTGAAGGAAGTACCCGTGGCATTTCAAAGATTCTCCAAGGCAATAACTTACGGCATTCTCAAGTCATCATCGGGCCCTTGCTAGCACCCAACATCCGTTACCTAGCTAACGAGCTAAAGCGATCCAACACTGCAATCTTCAGCCCGCTAGTCAATGAAGAATTACAAGGAAGTGATAAAATATTTCAAACTCGACCTGCGGCTGCTCTTAAAGAGGAATTATTGATCAGCTATTTAGACAGCTTAAGCACCCAAAAGAATATGGTCATGCTATATGACCAAAAAGGCGCTTCTTTTGCGCAGAGGATACAACATAAATTCCCTTCTGTACGCCGCATTACCCAAGCAGATACAGATTATCTTCAAAAAAGTGACATCACCCCATATTTGGAAAAAGGGCGGCCAAATTGGGTGCTAATGGCCACAGAAGATTACGGCCTGATCAGTAACGCAATCTCCGCTTTGAACGCTGTCCGCTCCGAATACGACATTCGTGTACTGACAGCAGACAAAAACAGCATTTATGACGAAGAAGTTCCAGAGGAGTATTTGAGTAATTTAAAATTCACGTATGCTTCTATAGACAAGAGCGATGTCTCTTTTGAAAATGATCTTTTTGTTAAAAATTATCGGCGACAATACGGGATTACTCCCAATGCTTATGCCACTCGTGGATTCGATATTGCCTTTGATGCCTTGTTAAGAGCCTCTTCCTCAACCGATATTTTCAGGTCGCTCTCCCGTTACAAAGGCTATACAGAGTACGTGGAAAGCCGATTCAACTACACCAAAAAATCAAAAGAAGGGTATACCAATAAAGCTGTTTTTCTCATTCAATACGACGATGACCTGACCTTAAAGGTTTTAAACTAAGAAAATTTTTCAAAAAATTGGAGTGCCCGTACAGCTGAAAAAGAGGTAGAGGTACGGGTGAGCGGAAATCCGCAATGCCCGCCATACTCAGGAGTTTCCAAATACACCCATGCGTGAGCTTTTGCTAGGTTAACCGGATAACTTTCAGGACCAATGATCGGATCATCCAAAGCGTTCAGAATTAAAACAGGAGTGCGTACGTGTTGGATATGCTTACTCGGAGAGGCCTTTTCAAAAAAGTCCTCCACACTCTCAAATTCATAAATGGGCACAATATAATGGCGCACCAAATCTTCAAAACTTCGGATGGAACGCATCAGATCTTCTCGAAGGTGCTGCGGGTATTGTCGTGCCTTTTCCACCAACTTTAAGCGTAATTTCGAAATAAATCGCCTCAAGTACAATCGGCTTAAGCCTTGTTGCATTCGACAAACACTGGATTTTAATGAAACCGGGGTAGAAACAGCAACCGCGCTTTTTACCCGAGGATCGATGGGCTGACTCCCCAAATAGTTAACAAGTTGTGCCGCACCCATGGAAAACCCTAAAAGAAAAAGGCTTTGAAAGCCACGCCTTAACACCGCTCCAACTACGGCAGCCAAGTCCTGGGTCTCTCCGTGGTGATACAACCGAACGCTGGTGTTCATTTGTGTACCACAACTCCTGTTATTCCATGCAAAAACGGCATAGCCTTTTGCCAACAAATGGGCAGCAGCCCGTCGGATATACCCGCTGTTGGCACTCCCTTCTAATCCATGACATAAAATAACTGCTCGATTTGTACTGTTCAAAGCATAATCCACCTCTAAAAAATCCTGATCCGGCAACGTCAAACGAAAGTGGTCATACGCAACCTTCACAGCGGGCTGGAGAGCCCCAACGTAGAGGGTAGTAAAATGCCCGTTTCTAAATAGTCGAGCAGGTTTATATAAGGAGTGAGCGATCAGCGGCATCAGTTTGCTTTCAATTGATAAAGCCGTGTGGGCCGATACTTATTGGCAATGTGAATTTCAGGCTGTACTTTTCCCGTCTTGTCCAGAGAATAAAACCCATTAAATTTTCCATCCTTCACATTGGGAACCGCAATAAACAGTTTATCCCCTATCTTGCTAAATACATTCATCCGATCGGAATAATCCGAGGACGGGATCTCCAGCCTTTTAAGGTGATCCGGGTCCTGGGGATCCACTTCATAATAATGCATGGTAATGTCCTGATCCACACTGAAGGGATAGGGGCCATCCGAAATATGTAAATACAACTTTCCGTTAAAGGCGATAATCGACTGGGCAATACGCTGCGGGCCAAAGTGCTTTTCTATATCAATCTTCCACTGTGCATCAAAATCCGTCGCCCCTGCCGGTATGCGGAATACTCGTGAAGGGAAATGTTGATTGAATTGATTCCATCCCCATGCACAAAAGTAGAGGTTGCCTTCTCGGTCTACTGTGGTGGCCTTATTCTCGGAAACGTAAAACCCTACATTTTTAGCCCCTTTATACGTAATGATCTTTTCAACCTCTTGAGTTTGAATATCGACTACAGCCACATAAAATTTATCCTCCACATCCGATATCAAATTAAAGGCCACTTCTTGTAAAAAGGCAATACTCACATAGAGTTTTCCTTCTTTGACCTCAAGGGCAAATGAGCCCGTTCTAATCAAATTATATCCAGCCTCATCTGTCCAATGGGCGTTGGGTTTAAAATCGCGTATGGCCGGCTCCAAATCAATGGTCCCCAACAAAATCATCGCAGTGGGGTCGAAAACCTGAATCTTATAGGGGTCTTTCCCTTCGTTATAAAAATAGGCCAAATGTTCATTGGCTATAGCAATTTGACGAGCAGGGAATAAATTGGCTCGCGAAACATTGAGCTCTTGGTCAATGAACATTTCATCCTCCTGATTCAAGGTCAATCGGTACAGGCCCGGAGAGGAAGAAAAGCCCTTTTTGTCTTTTGCTTGGGAAAACACATAGGGTCCAAAAGACAGTTGACCCGAAGAAGTGGAGGGGTTTGAATTGGTAAAGAGATCATCTTGACCGATCAGGTCATATACTGTATCCGGATTGATGTCTTTAAGATCAAAGCTAAAAAAAGTCGTAATGTCTACATCAGAAGCATCTTCTGTGGCCATCACATAATTATGCCGACTAAAATCCTCTTTCGGGTTTTCGCTAATCCCACCATCGTTATCCACGCTACAGGATACCAACAGCAGCAAAGCGCTTAGGCTATAGCTAAAAAATACTTTTGTGTTCATGGGTTTTATCCTTTAAAAATCATAGGTCACTTTGGTAGAAAAGTTACGACCTGGACTTTGCATTTTAAACCGATTGTATATGGTCTCATTAAAGATGTTGTCCACTTCTGTAGAAATGGAGATGGTTCTTCTCTTATCGATAGGTACCGTCCAAACAAAACCTACCGCATGGACTTGCTGGATAGGAATAACGCGATTGGTGTTAATCTTACTGTGACCAAAAAGCCCGAGAAATCCATCCGGCTCGTACTGCTTCTCCACAAAATCCAAATAGTACTGGTGCACATAAGAATACGACCAATACAAGCGAAGTTCATCTTTCTTATTGATCAGTTGATTGAAATGATAGCTGGCCATGGCATTCCCAAAATAAAAGGGGAGGTTACTGACGCGGGCATTCTTAAAATGAGCATTGTTGGAGATATTGTCATTCGAGCCTTGAAAACGAAATTCATTATACGTGAGGTTCCCGGAAAGTTCTAATGGCTCCCATGGGCGATAAGCCCCTTCTAGTTCCACCCCATAACCTTTGACTTTGTCTAGGTTCAAAAAAATAGAGGTAAATTGGGTGATGTCCTTTAACCGAATCAAGTCTTTGGTATTGCGATAATAAACATTGGCTTCCAAGTTATATTTGGCATTTCTGCGATAGCGAACCCCCAAATTCAGATTAAAACTGCGTTCTGGCTTCAATTCCAAATTAGTCATAATAAAGGTATTGTCTCCAAAAATCTCGTTTTGATCCGGCAATCTAAAAGTATTTTCTACGGATCCCCTCAAGATCAATCCGTTGTAAAAATTATACTTTAAGGATTGAGAAAAGCTTAAACCTTCGTTGTTCTTTGGGCGGTCAATCTCTTGCCGGATCTCATTAAAAACTCGGCCTCTGGCATTGGAATACAAATACTTGACTTGACTCAAGCCTTCCAATCGGTTATCCAACAATTTGTATTGATATCCCAAACCCAAGATCAGGCGATTATAATCCACATGTGTCTTGGCATTTCGCTTTTGAAGATCATCCGCCGTTCGCCTCAAATACATATTTACCGCATTGAAAATCAGCTTATGTCGATCGTTAAAATTGTAGGCCAACAGCCCCCGATAGGTGAAATTGTTCACCCGGGTCTCAATAATGGGCAAATCAAAGCTTGAAACACTTCCCATCTCTGATCCGGATTTCACCTCGTGCGGGTGCCCTTTCCAATCAAAAGTAGTATTTTTCAAGGTATCGGCGAGCTGGCTTTTGATACTGCTAAACACAAAGAATTGAGAGGTTTCTAACCGCTTGTCCAAAAAATTCTTCTTATACTCAATAGAGGGGACAAAATAGGCGTGTTCCCGTTGAAATACATTGCCAAAAGGATGGCTTCTGCTGGTGAACTCATTTTGAATATCGCGTTTAAGCGCATAGCTATTCACTTTCAATTTTAACAGGTCAGCCCAAGTGTGATTTTCAAAATTCACATAGGCTTCCGCACTGTATTGCTTATAACCATTGTGGAATAACCTGGCCCGAATAAGATCTGTGCGTCCGGTTTCTTCATTGGAGTAGGGCAAATTATCGACTTTAAAATCATTGTCGCTATAGTTCTCAAAAGCGTTGATACCATAGGAAAACTTATCAGAAACACGATAAAAGGAGTTCAGGGTGACTTTATGAGTATTAAAGGAACCAAATTCGTAACTCATCCGATGAAAGTTCTTATCCGGCTTCCGGGTGACAATATTGATGGCTCCTCCCAAAGCGTCTATCCCCACTTCTGTGGGCATTACCCCTTTGTAGATTTCAATATAATCAGCTACGCTGGTTGGGATTTTGGTCAGTCCCATGCTCGAACCCAAGTAATCCACCGGAATTCCATCGATTAAAAATTTGATGGATTTCCCGCTGAATCCCCCAATCACTACATCAGCCTCCGAACCCAACCCCCCTGAATTCCGGACGCGAACACCTGCCGCCCGATTGACCAGTTGCTCCACAGAGGAAGAAGAACGCACTTGACTGCTTAAATCAACAATTTCAGTCTTAATGGAATGGTTGGCTTTGATATTGCTCTGATCGGCCGTTCCACTTAAATTGACCGCATCCAATGCATTGTCCGAAAGATCGATTTTTATTCCGGAAATGTCCTGATTCACCAATACTTTTATTACCGGGGAAATAAAGCCTTCTTTATTGGTTGCGTACAAGGTGTACGCTCCAGAAGGAACCCCTCCAAAGCAAAAATTTCCATCTTGATTAGCAGTATGTGTTTGCTGAATTTCCACAAGGGTGATCTCTGCTTCCGATTGCCCTACTCCATCCATAAGCACACGTCCACAAAGGGTATATTGCGCCCAAGAGGAAAGCGGACAAAAAAGGATGATCGCAAACAAAAAAAGAATTCTATTCATCAATGTATCCAAAGAAAATCGGGCAATACCATACTTATAGAATTGCCCGCATCTTATCAATTTATTTATGTTCGAGTTTAACCCCTTTAAACAACCCTATAATTAGGAATTTCCCTCTTCACCCGGGTTAACAGGGTCCACAAAGGTTTCCCCTTCAATCTGAACTTCTACAAATTTGGAAGGTTGTTCCTTTTCAAGGGTAAAGCGTACAGGAGTTTCCAGATTGTCGCCTCGATCAGCCCCCACTTTTCTTGAGGCAAGGTCTGCGGTAAATTCGATTGTTTTTCCCTCATTTGAAACGCTGAGATCGCGAATATCGTTCAGGGAGTAATCGTGAGGAGGTAGTGGTCCTTCGACTTGCTGCATCGTAAAGCTCTTGTTGTCATCGGCATAGTTCCAGTACCAATAGCTGGTATTGGGGTCAAATTGCGGGGCTTCGAAATCTCCTCCCATGATATAATCAAACCGGCTTCCCAAGACTTCACCTTCCGCATCCAATACATCCTGATGTCCAAAGCTAACACCAGAAATCTCACCGGTGGCAAACATAAAAGGAGCATATCCAAAAGCATTTTGTCCATTGTAGGGAACTTCTTGTGTATCCCACTCCACATCGGCCTTATTCAAGAAATTCATGGTTTCCAACTGCCATCGTCCTTCCAAAACCAAATTGTCTTCCGTACTTATAAAATCATTGTTATCGTCACTGCTACAGGCATAGAATCCCATAACGAGTACACTCAGACAAAGACCCCATATAAAGTTAATGCGTTTCATAATTTAATAAAAATTAAAAAGGTTGAAATTAATAGGTTAGCATATTTTTAAGTGCTGCAAAGGTAAGATTTTCATCGCATATCCTTTCTTAATTTTATCTAAATAAAAATAATACCATCCCCCCTTATTCTGTCCTGCTTTTACTTCAGATAAGACAGAGTGCCTACCCTTTTTTGCACATTTAAAAAAGCAGCTTTTTTTACAAGGTTTTGTTTCATAGAACAGGTAGATCAAAAAGGATAAGCCATGCTTTTTAGCTGAAAAATTCTATTTTAAATGGAGCAAGGTTGTCAAACTTATTTTTAAAAGTATCTTTGCACCATAAAAATACCTTCTTGGAAAACACGTCAACACATATCCTCTCTCCCTCTTTTCTAGCCGATCTTAAAACAGTCACCAAAATGCGGCTATCGGTAAGTGTTGTCTTTTCGGCAATAGCCGGATATTTCTTAGGAGCAGATCATATTGATTTTGTAACGGTGTTGCTCTTAGCCATCGGTGGCTATCTGATGGTAGGCGCTTCCAATACATTCAATCAGATGATGGAACACAAAACTGATGCCCTGATGGAGCGCACCCGATCTCGGCCGCTTGCTGCAGGAAGAATGAGTATGAATACTGCGCTGATCATCGGGTTGAGTTTTACCATCATGGGGATTTGGGTCCTCTATACCATCAACCCCACCACGGCACTTTTTGGTGTGACCTCCATCGGCTTATACGTATTGGCCTACACCCCTTTGAAATTGAAAACCCCCCTTTCTGTTTTTGTAGGAGCCTTTCCTGGAGCAATTCCTTTTATGATGGGTTGGATCGCCGCCACAAACAACTTTGGAATTGAGGCGGGCACGTTGTTTATCATTCAATTTTTTTGGCAATTCCCTCATTTTTGGGCGCTGGGATGGTGGCTCTACGACGACTACAAAAAAGGAGGGTTTTTTATGCTTCCTACCGGGAAAAGAGATCGCGCCACGGCCCTTCAAACCATTCTGTATTCTCTATGGACCTTGGCCGTATCGCTCATCCCTGCCTTTGGGATCACCGGCAGGTTGTACCTCTCCACTTTTTCCGCCGTTTTGATATTCTTATTGGGAGTTGGCCTGATTTACTACGCGGTCAAACTCTATAAAAAAAGAACTGCTCAAGTGGCTAGGGAATTGATGTTTGCGAGTGTATCATACATTACATTATTACAGATTATCTACGTTTTGGATAAGTATATACGATTATGGATTTAACAGAAAAACAAAAAAGAAGACGCTCTCGAAAAATGATGCTATGGATCTCCATGGCGAGTATGTTTATGATGTTTGCCGGATTTACCAGCGCCTATGTAGTGAGTGAAAGTCGAGAAGATTGGATAGAAAACCTGGGACTGCCTCCCATTTTCATCTGGAGCACAATCATCATTATCCTAAGCAGCTTAGCCTTGGGCTTTGTCAAAAAAACCATTGAATCCAATCGCCGTTCCTTGGCTACCTTATTGCTCTGCATAGGTGTCCTTTTGGGGGTCAGCTTCGGGGTGATGCAACTGCTAGGCTTTAAACACCTCTTTTTGGAGGGGTATTACCCCATGGGGGGAGCCAGTACCATTAACATCTCTTTCTATTATATCATAATATTTACCCATTTGTTACACGTGTTTTCAGGATTGATCGTTTTGTTGGTTCTAATTTATAATCATTTTAAAAAACGTTACAAGTCTGGACAAACATTGGGGTTAGAGCTCGGGATCACCTTCTGGCACTTCATCGATTTCGTCTGGATATACCTGTTTTTATTTATTACTTTCTTAGGAAAATAAAATTGACTACTTTTGCCTAACCATTTTAATATTTCAATACTAAATACAATTTTATGGACGCAGCATTAGCAAAAACCGACACAGAAGTGAATGTGTGGGGCGGTGGGCAGAGACCTATGG
>JAJYSO010000306.1 GCA_021793535.1 Bacteroidota bacterium
TCCTTGGGATTGGACTCTTGCATGTACCAATCGGCCACCAATTCTTGTCCATCCGGATTGATCTCGCACAATAAGATAATTACATCGTCCAGTATCCGCTTGGTCTCGGCATCGTCACGACTGAGCAGTTGATAGTAGAGCTCGATCAGCTGTTGAGAGCCTACCGTCTCTGTAGCATGAAGCCCGCCATCGATCCACACCACTGCTTTGCCCTGGTCGATCAGCTTTGAAGCAGCCGACTCCTCCACTTCAGCTCGTGCCAAAGTCTGAGAAATGTTCTGGTAGTGCTCCAATTGCGATAGGTTGGAAGCAGAAGACACAATCATCATGTATTGGGAGCGGCCTTCTTCGGTCTTCCCGATCTCTTCCATCTTTACCCGATCAGACTGCTCGGCCAAAGCTTTAAAATACCGTTCGGCTTGGGTATAGTCTATCAGATGATAATCCTCTCCAACCTGATGACCGAAAAACTCGGTAGGACTCGGCAAAGATTGGGCGGTTAGAGTAAGGGTGCTCCATAATAGAGCGGTAAAAATGCTAACGAAAAATCTCATAAGTTATCGTTTTAAGAAATCCACTTTCATCAGTAAATCCAGTAGATAAAAATTAAATGTATACCGTTTGGGCAAGGCCAAACAAGTATAAAAAATCAGTGTACAAAGCTCTTTTTCCCAGTTTGTTTACCTAAAATAAACTGGAGATTAAGGGTCTATTTTTTTCTGTTTTTAACATAGGTTTCCAACCATTGGTGTTGCTCCCAAAAGGTGTGCAATACCGATTCACGGCTTCTATACCCATGAAATTCTTTGGGGAACATAACCAATCGCACCGTCCCTCCATGTCCCTTTATGGCACTGTACAGACGCTTACTTTGCACCGGAAAAGTACCGGAGTTATCATCGTCTATCCCATGAGTCAATAAAATCGGAGTTTTTATTTTATCGGCATAACTGAATGGAGACATCTCGTAATACAACTCTGGGGCCTGCCAGTAGGTTCTGGATTCTCCTTGGAACCCAAAAGGTGTCAGGGTTCTGTTATAGGCACCACTTCTCGCTATTCCTGCTGCAAACAGATCGGTATGAGCCAACAAGTTTGCCGTCATAAAAGCCCCATATGAGTGCCCTCCGATCGCGATTCGATCACGATCTCCAACCCCCATTTCGACCAAGTTATCAATTACGGCTTCCGCATTGGCAATGAGTTGTTCGATAAAGGTATCATTGGGTTCTTTATCCCCCTCGCCCACAATGGGCATAGCAGCATCATCCAATACGGCATATCCTTGGGTTACCCAGAACACTGGAGAGCGGAAGGCTAACTTTGGAAAGCGATAAGGAGAAACCTTTACTTCTCCCGCCGCTGCACGGCTTTTATATTCTCTTGGATAAGCCCAAATCAAGACTGGAAGAGGAGCATCTCCTTTTTTAAAATCTTCCGGCAAATACAAAGTACCCGAAAGCGGAATGCCATCCTTACGCTCATAAGACAACAAAGAGGTCTTAACGTTCTTTAAGGCTGGATAAGGATTAGCAAAATCAGTCAGCTGATCTTCCTTGTCATTCTTCAAATTGATACGGTAAAAATTAGGAGGGGTATCCGCCGATTCCCTGGAAACAAACAATTGTTTACCCCCGTTAAAAAAGACTGGGATTTCATAATGGGGACGACTTGATTTGAAAAGAGTATCCTGTTTGGCAGCGCCCAGATTCCAACGCATAAAAAAGGGCTGCACGCCGTCTTTTGGGGATGAGCTTTCTCCTATGGTATACACGATTGGATCTTTACCGGATTGTTCAAACAAGATGCTGTGGTTACCTGCAGTAGCATCCCGTATAAATCGTCCTGGGCTGTCCACACGGTGCTCAGCAGAGCTGTTAAAAATTTCCTTAACCTTAGCCCCGTCCTTTGCATTGACCAAAGTCATCACTTGACTTCTGTTCTTTCGCATTCCTTCTTCAACCACGGCGTAATCCTTTCCCCAGTTGATTCCTCTAAAGCGATTCTTCATAGCGAAAAACGCTTTTGGGCTTCCCGTAAAAGGCGCGCTAAGCGTATATAAAGCATCTCTGTTTTCGACTTCTTGAAACGGGTTTCCTTCGTCCAGGGCCTCTACCCATAACAAAGTTGCCGGTTCTGTATCTTTCCATTGATAAGAACGGGGGCCAGCCGGAACAGCATCAAAAGAAATTGGGATTTCATCGGCTAGCGGGGATTCGTGCAATTCTTTTACCAATTTTCCATCCGCACTTAAAATAGAGGTTTGGTAAGGGAAGTAATAAATCGGGACCAAATACGAATAAGGATGCTTGACCTTCTGCACTAAAATATACTCTCCATTGGGAGCGTATGAAAAGGACCTAAAGATGGAAGGATCCGCAATCTTTTTAGTGTTCCCATTCAAATCCACTTCCAACAAATCGGAAGTCAAGTAATAGTCCATCAACTCCTCGTCGTATTTGTTTTCCAGTAGATATTGATAGGTTCTAGATGGGGTTTCAGTACCGAGATTCTCTTGTACCACCGGTCCAGTGGGAACATCGTTCTCCACAGGCACTGCCCCTCTGTTCTGCGGGACGGTTTGCACCAAGATATGCTTCCCATCAGGATGCCATTGAAAGGCATTTCCATAGGCAGCATTCACTTTTTCCTGAATCAGCTTTTTTGCCGTGTGATTTTTTACATCAACCACCCATAATTCCACACCAGTAGGTGTTTTATTGGTAAAAGCAAATTGAGTATTATCAGCATTCCAGCGAATATTCTTTGCTAAA
The DNA here is from genome assembly GCA_021793535.1 of Bacteroidota bacterium. GTDB lineage: Bacteria > Bacteroidota > Bacteroidia > Flavobacteriales > Flavobacteriaceae > JAJYSO01. The sequence goes on from JAJYSO010000306.1 coordinate 2,775, forward strand.
AACTTTTGAGGAAGATTCGCAATAGACTGTGTGTTTTGACTGCTCAAATCCTCGATTTGGATCCCGGTATGCCCTCCTGAAAATTCTTCTTCAAGAGCGTTATTGGCCGGATTGAATTTAAGCCCCGCAATGCCGATCACCTGTTTGGCCAGGTCCTTTATTTCGGGAAAACCCGGCGTTTGAAGAATCAGCATATACTTGCCATCCGGGCTAAAGGAAGCTGTGGGAATTGTCGCGTCCGCTAACTCCACAATTTCTTTGGGAGGAAGCTGATAGGGCAAATCGGATTGCGCATGCAACCACGAGCTCCCATACAGTACAAAAAGAAGTAAAAGACCTTTTTTCAACATTTGAAATTTGATTTGGTTATAAAAAGTTT
>JAJYSO010000307.1 GCA_021793535.1 Bacteroidota bacterium
TCTAAGTATTCCTTTGTAATTGTAAACGATACCTTGCTTATTGATCATGTACCGGATGAGCTTGCCGTAGTCCCGACACTTCAAGAGGCAGAAGATTTTGTTCAAATGGAAGAGTTGGAACGGGATCTCGGCTACTAAATGACTAAAAAGACATGAAGCTCACCATTCTCGGTTGTTATTCCGCTACTCCACGCGCCAACGCACACACCACCGCTCAGGTTCTGGAAATTAAGAATCATTATTTCTTAATTGACTGTGGCGAAGGTACCCAACGACAGTTACGGCGGTATAAGATTAGCTTTTCCCGCATCAAACACATCTTTATCTCCCATCTTCACGGAGATCATGTCTATGGGCTTATTGGGTTTATTTCTTCCATGGGGTTATTGCACCGGGAAAAGGAGCTGCACGTGCACGGTCCTAAGGGGATAAAAAAACTCATTCTTACCCAATTAAAGCTCTCCGAATCCTATACACCCTTTCCCTTGTATTTCCATGAACTCACACAAACCCAACCCGAGGTCATTTTTGAAGACGATAAAGTAACGGTTGAAAATATTCCTCTGGATCATCGCATTTACACCAACGGATACCTCTTCAAGGAAAAACCATCTGATCGAAAATTGTTGATCGAAAAAGCCAAAGCCTACGACATTGATGTAGCCTTATACAACAACATAAAAAAAGGGAAAGACATTCGACTTGATAGTGGAGTACTTCTTAAAAATGAAGAATTAACTGCCGACCCTCCTCCGCCAAAAAGTTATGCTTTTTGTAGCGATACCGCTTACAAACCGGATATCGTTTCTCAAATCAAAGGCGTTACGGCCCTCTATCACGAAGCTACTTTTCAAGAAGACCATAGCGATCTTTGCGATTACACTAAACACTCAACAGCTAAACAAGCTGCCCGTATAGCAGAAATGGCACAAGTCGGAAAACTGATTTTAGGACACTATTCGGGACGCTATTCCAGTTTATCGGGTTTTTTGGAAGAAGCCAAAAGTATTTTTTCAAAAACAGCTTTAGCCGAAGATGGCAAAGTTTTTAAAATATAAAATTCCGCTTATTCGCGGAAAGTATCTTATTTTTGAATTCCAACTGAATTTCAACACATATGGATTTTATTAAACGTGTACTATCGACTGTTGTCGGTATCTTTGTCTTCCTCTTTGTCTGTTTCTTTTTACTGCTCATTATGGTGGGCATCCTTGTCGGGAGTTCTTCTAATGAAAAAATTAAAATTGAAAACAATTCCGTTTTGAATTTGGATTTGGATTTTCCTCTTCTGGATAACGCAGGTACATTGGAGTTCAAAGATCTTCCTTTCTTTACTCAAGAGAACAATAACGGGCTGTTTGACCTCACAAAAGCTATAAAAGAAGCTGCTCATGACGATCGAATCAAGGGAATTGTCATACAATCTCCCGTGAACAAGGCTGGAATCACCCAATTGAAAGCTCTTCGATCTGCCTTGGAAGAATTTAAAGACAGTGGAAAATTCGTGGAAGCTTACATGGAAAACTACACCCAATCCGACTACTACCTCAGTTCGGTGGCCGATTCCATTTATTTAAATCCCATTGGTGGGGTGGATTTTAAAGGTCTAGCTACAGAATTGTTGTATTTCAAAGATTTAGAAGAAAAGACAGGTGTCAAATTTGAAGTTTTTCGCGTCGGAAAATACAAAAGTGCTGTAGAGCCCTTTATCGACAATAAAATGAGTGATGCCAATCGGGAGCAGATCACGGCCTATCTTACTTCTTTGTGGAAAAATATTTCTGCTGAAATTGCCTCTAGTCGGGCCCTGTCAACCGCACATTTAGATTCCGTGGCCGATCATCTCCTCGCTCGTCAAGCAGAAGGTGCGTTAAAGGAAGGCTTTGTCGATAAGCTCGCCTATAGAGACGAATTTGAAGCAGATCTTAAAAAATTAACCCACACCAAAGACGAAGACGAGCTCCACCAGATTGATATCGTCAAATATATTGAAGGCACAAAGTCCTCAACAAAGTCTAAAAGCAAGGAGGGGAAAATTGCTGTTATTTATGCGCAGGGCCAAATTTATGACAAAGATGGCTCTATCAGCCGTATCGCCCCGGATCAACTCGTCCCCGCCATTAAAAAAGCTCGTGAAGATAAGGAGGTGAAAGCAATAGTTTTACGTGTTAATTCCCCCGGTGGAAGTGCTCTGGCCAGTGAGCTGATTTGGCGCGAACTCGAAATCACAAAAAGGGAAAAACCGGTAGTTGTCTCCATGGGAGATGTAGCTGCTTCTGGAGGTTATTATATCTCCTCTGGAGCTGATCGTATTTTTGCCGAACCCACAACCATTACTGGAAGCATTGGAGTCTTCGGCTTACTTCCTCATTTTAAAGCATTAACAGACAAAATTGGGGTTCATGCCGAACAAGTCAAAACACATGAGAACGCTATCTTCTATAGCCCTTTTAAGGAAGTTTCTGACAACCAGAGGCAATTTATCACAGAAGAGATTGTCAAAATATACCAAACTTTTAAAACACGCGTATCTGAAGGACGAGAACTGCCAATGGATAGTGTAGAAACCCTTGCGCAAGGTCGTGTCTGGACGGGAGAACAAGCCCTTCAAAACGGCTTAGTTGATGAATTGGGTGGGTTAGATGAGGCCTTGCATTATGCAGCTGAAAAGGCAAATCTGAAGACGTACCAAATTCAGACGCTTCCTAAATTTGAAATTGACCCCTCTAAACTCCTGCAACGATATGGATTCGGACTCAATGAAAAAGTATTCCTTAAAAAAACATTAGGAAAGGAACTCTACCCTATTTATAAAGACATAAAAGAAGCCGTGGAGTATAAAGGAAGCGAGCTGCTGTTACCCTATAAAACGATTATGGATTAAGGCTATAAGTTCAAAGAAGATTTTCGCCTCACTTCTGTTTGTATTGTATCTTTAAAGAAGCGAAAATACCGATAATGGAAAACCCCTCAGCACAGCAGTGGTCTGAGGGGTTTTTGTTGAAATCAACCCCATGTTAAAAACACAAAGGTTCAACAATCCGGGAGCCGATTAATTAATTGGAAATACCAAAATAACGAACAACATCTTGATTTGATAATTCGCCTTAATCAGCTCGCTAACCGTAGC
>JAJYSO010000308.1 GCA_021793535.1 Bacteroidota bacterium
TTTTCCTCCGTCGGTTATAGGGTTATAGGCGTAGGTATTTAGTGTGGGCTCATCGCCCTTATTTGCAAAATTGGACCAGGTCTGGTTGGTAAAGTAATGCTCCTGTAAAATGGCCAAAGTAAAAGGAATCCCATAAATTGGTTTTGGGCCTTTATCATCTGGTGAATTAATGATCAACCCTGCCAAATGGTCCAAATGTCCATGTGAAATGAAATAAGCTTTGATGCGTTTCTGCAACACTTCTTGACTAGACTCATAAAATTGCCCCTTTTGAATGGCTCTGGTGATCCCTGAACGCAAAGTTCCCGCATCTAAAGCCACATAATCTTGGCTTCCTTTTTCACACAACAAATAAGCACTTAGGTTTCCTTCATACCCTCCTCCGTAAACCCCCAGCGGGATGAGTTCGAAAGTGGGTTGTGCCTTCAGGCCTAAAACGGTAAAAAATAGCAAGCCCAAAAAAGGTATACGTAACATAGGTAGTAGGATTAGATCTATGATTTATCTGCTTCTTTCAGCTGCCCATTGAGTTCAATGAGTGCTGTAATATAGTCTCTATTATTGGATAATCTGGGGATTTTATGTTGTCCTCCCAGCCGATTGTTTTGTCTGGACCAGGTATAAAACAAATCCTTCTTGGCCACGTTTAATTCCAGCTGTGTAAGGGTCATATCATTGTGCCGTTTGGCTTGGTAATCACTGTTTAATTCCTGTAAGGCCTCATCTAAGAAAAGGGCAAACCTATCTAAATTTTTCGGAGGGGTTTTAAATTCAATTAGCCATTCATGAGCCCCCTTTTGGTCTTGATCCATAAAGATGGGCGCCACCGTATAATCCACCACTTCCGAATTGGTCAAATTGGTCGCTCTTTTTAAAGCCAGCTCCGCATTCTCAATCATGAGTTCTTCTCCAAAGACATTGATAAAATGCTTAGTTCGTCCGGAAACCTTAATACGGTATGGAAAAATAGAGGTAAAGCGAACCGTATCCCCTATTTTGTATCGCCACAAACCGGCATTTGTGGTGATCACCAGGGCGTAGTTTTGCCCCACTTGAACTTCCCATAACGGAATGGCTTTCTCCTGCTCAGTCCCATAGACGTCCATGGGAATGAACTCATAAAAAATTCCATAGTCCAACATCAACAACAGTTCTTTGCTTTGATTTTGGTCTTGTACGGCAAAAAAGCCCTCCGAGGCATTATACACTTCATAGTACATAAAGTCATCCGTGGGGACCAAGCGTTGAAATTGTGATACATAAGGGCTAAAATTCACCCCTCCGTGGAAGTATACTTCTAAATCCGGCCATATCTCCAATAAGTTTTCTGCTTGGGTAACCTCCAAAACCTTGTTTAAAACCACCAACATCCACGAAGGAACACCTGCCAAGCTGGTCACATTCTCACGAATGGTCGTTTGCACAATGGCCTCCATTTTCTCCTCCCAATTGGCCATCAAAGAGATCTCCGTATTTGGGGTGCTGCTAAACGAGGCCCACCGGGGCATGTTATCAATTAAAATTGCCGACAAATCTCCGTAAATCGTTCCGTGCTCAAAGTAATTTTCTTTGCTTCCGCCTAAACGCAAACTCTTCCCTTTAAAAATTTGCCCTTCCTTGTTATTGTGTAAATACATACACAAAAGATCTTTACTTCCCGCATAATGACAATCCTCCAAGGATTCCTCACTGACGGGAATATATTTGCTTTTGGCATTGGTGGTTCCACTGGATTTGGCAAACCACTTGATGGGAGTAGGCCAAAAAATATTATTTTCTCCCTGTCTCAGCCGTTCAATATCCTGATAGATATCTTCGTAACGCCGGATGGGTACTCGTGCAGCGAAATCCTTATAGTTGATGATGGATTTAAAGTCATACTGAATACCGATCTCTGTATTTTTAGCTCTGCTGATCAAATCCAGCAAGAGTTCATTTTGCACTTCGTGCGGGTATTTGATGAACAAATCAACTTGATGCATCCGTTTTTTCAAAAACCAGGAAGCAATAGAATTTCCTATAGGAATCGCCATAGAAGCAGTATATTTACAACAAATTTAATCGAAAAACTTCTATCTTTATAAGAACAGGCTAGAAGTCTTCAAAAATAAACTCATTTTATGAAATTTACCGGTGTACTTAAAAAAATGAAGACAGAACTAAGTACTGAGGTCCAATATTTTATGGATTTCCCGGAAAACATCATCCATGTCAATCAGTTATTGGACAAAAACATACACCTCCGCTTCAAGGGGTATCAATGCTTAAATTGTGGAAAGGACAAACCCATTTTCCGACAGGGGTTTTGTTATGATTGTTTTTATGAAAGTCCACAAACAGGGGAATGGGTAATCAAGCCGGAGTTGAGCACTGCTCATCTCAATCAACAGGACCGGGATCTGGAATACGAGAAAAAGGTCCAATTGCAGCCTCACATCGTCTATTTAGCTCATTCCGGACACGTCAAAGTGGGCATTACCCGAAAAACGCAAGTCCCAACCCGGTGGATCGATCAGGGCGCACACCAGGCCCTACCGCTTTTGGAAACCCCCAACCGCTACTTGGCCGGGGTAGCCGAAGTGGCTTTAAAAGCGCACATCTCGGACAAAACAAACTGGCGCAATATGCTGCAAAACAATTTGGACAAGGTGGACATTTTGTCCGTTCGAAAAGCGCTCAAACCCTTTATACCCGAAGAGTTGAGCCCCTATTTCATTTCGGAGACTCCAATTACCGAAATTAATTTTCCGGTCTTGAGTTATCCCAAAAAAATCAAATCCTTTACTTTTAAAAAGAACTTGGAATACCAAGGTGTTCTCAAAGGCATCAAAGGCCAGTACCTTATTTTTGAAGACGGAACGGTACTGAACGTCCGCAGCAATAGCGGCTATATCGTTGATTTGGATATCCATTGAGCTTCCTGGACACTACAAGGGCTTCAACAAAAGACTCACAACCAGTAGGCAACCTTAGATTCCAAGAGGATTTAGAAGGTTTAGGCCCGGTCACATTCAGATTAACCGCTTCTCGATGTATCGCGAATTCATCACACGAAGAGCTCCCATGTAGCTCATTTTAAAGCTGACAGATC
>JAJYSO010000309.1 GCA_021793535.1 Bacteroidota bacterium
TTCACTGAGGCGTTCGAGTTTTTTCAATGCTTGATCGGCAGGAAAACCCCCATTGGCGTCTACCCTGAGTTCAATTTCCTCTGTGGTATATTGGCTGCGAATAAATTGAAGTAAGGCGAGTTCTTTTTCGAAATCAATGGCACCGATTTTCAATTTGATACAGGAGAACCCTTGCGCTAATTTTTCATCAATCTGAGCTTTCATGAAAGCTTCGTCTCCCATCCAGATTAAACCGTTAATGGGGATGGGTAGTTTTCCGGCAGTAAAATTAGAAGGAAAGAGCACAAAAGGGTCCCCACCTTTTAAAGATTGTAAAGCCGTTTCCAAGCCGAATTGTAGGGATGGGAATTCGCGGAGTTCTTTGAGGAGTTCTTCCGGACTGTTATTGATGTTGCGACATAGCCACTGAATCTTTTCTGCATAATCCGGACGGTCATCTATACTCAATCCCCGGAGCATCCCGCATTCTCCATATCCTACCTTTTGGTTTGCCGTCAATTTTAAAAACCAGGTTTCCTTGGTGGTTAAAACACCGCGAGAGGTACCACTGGGACGTTTGAAATGAAGGTCGTATCGTTGATAGGAAGCTTTCATTTAGACCTTAAGGCTATTTCCAATGGGTAACAGTATAAGCTCTTTGCCGTGGGCTTCAAATTTTTTGACCGCTTCTTTGTGATTGATTTCTATCAATCCGAAAGTGTCGTAATGGCAACCTAAGATGCGGTTACAGGCAATAAAATCACTGGCCATAATGGCATCTTCTACATCCATTGTGAAATTGTCGCCAATAGGTAAAATAGCCAAATCTAATGCGTAACGCAAAGGAATTAATTTCATATCAAAAGTAAGGGCCGTATCACCCGCGATATAGATTGTTTTTTGATCAGCTTGTAGAATATATCCACAAGGGTTACCGCCGTAACTTCCGTCCGGAAAGCCACTGCTGTGAATAGCATTGACCATTTTTAACTTGCCAAAATCGAAGGTGAAACTTCCCCCGTGATTCATTCCGTGTCCTTCAATATCTTTTTGAGCATAGTAGTTGACGATTTCAAAATTGCTGATAATTTTGGCTCCTGTATTTTTGGCAATGGCCTCTGCATCCAGCATATGATCCTGATGAGCGTGAGTGAGTAGAATGTAATCGGCCTTGATGGTCTTGATGTCGATCTTCTCTTGGATCAAGGGGTTTCCAGTAAGAAAAGGATCGACCAACAAATGTTTGTCTTTTGTGGTAATGGCCAAAGAATTTTGTCCTAGAAATTGAACTTGCATACGAAATGATTTTAACAATTGTAAAGGTAGTAAAAATTGACGATTTGTTTTAGAAACCGGTTTGTCTTTTCAAAGAGGTTCGGACTTGCTTATACTTTTTTAGGGTATTAAATAATGTTATCTTTGGGCAGCTTATGATTTGGTACCACGATGATGGATAACTTACAAAAAATTATTACCGAAAGACGAGCGGTCTTTCCCCGACAGTATAATACCCAGCCCCTTTCCAAAGAGACCATTCAAAAGGTATTGGCCTCCGCCAATTGGGCACCGACCCATAAACATACTGAACCTTGGAGGTTTAAAGTGGTTTATGGTGAGGAAAAACTGGAAGAATTTGCTCGTTTTTTAGGAGCAGCGTATAAAGCCACCACTGCTCGTTTTGTACAAGGCAAGTACGAACGCATTATGGATAAAGTTTGCCGTTCGAGCTGTATCCTTTTGATTTGCTTTCAACGCGATCCCAGGGCGCGTATTCCTGAGTGGGAAGAGATTGCCGCAATGGCAATGGCCGTTCAAAATATGTGGTTGACGGCAGCCAGCATGGGGGTGGGGGCATATTGGAGTTCCAGTGGACTACGGCATGAGGTAGGGCAATATGTCAAACTTCAGGAAGGAGAACGCTGTATGGGCTTTTTTTATATGGGAAATTATGATGGGCAGCTCCCTAAAGGAAAGAGAGGAGCATTAACCGATCGGGTGGATTGGCTCTGATTTTGGGCAGATCAGATCGGTCTGTATCGTTTCTTCTCTTTATTGTTTATTCTTTTCTAGACTATCTTTATATTCGATGATAAAGACATCCTCATTGTCCTTTTTCATGAAATATTTCTCCCGAGCATACCGTTCCAGTCCTTCTTCACTTTGCAATTGTTCAATAATTTGCTTGTCGTGCTGGATTTCCTTTTCGTAGTAGTTCTTGTTATTTTCCAGCTTTTTTATCTCTTGGCTTAATTCCCGTTGCACTAGCCATGAATTGCTGTCGAAAAAAAGCATCCAAACCCCAAAAGCGAGAATGATCAACAAGTATTTGTTGCTCAAAATGCGGAACCACCTTTTTTGTTTCAGTTTTTTATAGTTCATAGCTTTGGAGGCCCATGAAGAAAGGGTTCTTTTTTGTTGAGGTATCCTTATTCTCGCTCAACTGCGATTACAATTTCATCTTCCGCCAAGTGAAGCACAGTTTATGGAAAAAGGCATCACCGGGACAAAGATAACGAATAAACCTCGTGTGCGTATGCATTGGCGGAGAGTTTCTCTGTGGGATTTTTAGAGGAAACCTGCTCTTAGTCGTATGGGTTATGGCAAAAGGAGCTTTGTCCTAAGAGATGTGGGGGAGGTGACTCCATAATCCTTTGATAACTTACCGTATTTTGACCCCAAAAAGCCTCTTTGTAAGAAACGACAGGGCTGGGTTGAAAGAAGTGCACGTTTTTTAATAAAAGCAAATAAAAAGTTTGTGGGATTCAAAGTTTATTATAAATTTGCATCCAGAATTTATGGCCCATGGTGTAATGGCTAACACATCTGGTTTTGGTCCAGAAGAGTCAAGGTTCGAGCCCTTGTGGGCCAGCAAAATTCTAGAAGCCGAGTTGCAAAAGTAACTCGGCTTTTCTTATGGTAAAAGACGATAAAGCTTTTGAATTTATCGCTTTGTCAGAAACGGGAGGAGGAAGGTTTACTTGTCTATTTTCTCCCGATCTAAATCTTCTCTGGGCAAGGTGTAATGTATACATTTTATCACCACAAGACAAACCAGTCCCGCACTGAGTAGGAAAAATAAGAAACGGGTGAAGA
>JAJYSO010000310.1 GCA_021793535.1 Bacteroidota bacterium
GGATGCCGAAGATCTGGATGATCAGGTGCGAATGGCCTTAGCCGGATTAGCCTGCAATTTATATAAAAGCGTTGTTTATTTGAGCGTAGGACCGGTAGGCAAAGGGATGAGCGGTCTGGAAAATCTGATCGGGTTGATGGGTGGAAAATTTTCTTTTGTACCCTGCCCGGGCTAATCCTCACAAAGTTTGAACAAAAACTATTTAATCAACTTAATTCAACTGTTATGAAACGTATTTTAAATAATCTGCTCTTTTTATCGCTATCGTTATTGATGCTGAGTTGTGGAAAAGATGCCAAAGAAAAAAAACCATCCACATTTTCTAAAATCATGGAAACCACAAAAGCAGTCAAAAACCAATCTAAAAACGCCACTAAATTAAAGGGAGTTTTTGAGGATGCCCAGAAATTGTCCGAAATGGAGCCCATGGATCAAGCCACACTCAAAGAATGGCTTCCAAAAACTGTTAAAGACTACAAACGCACACTGTATAAAACTGGAGAGTTAGCAGCGATGGGTACAACCTCATTCAATAGTAAATTCACTGATGAGAATGATGATAAAAAAATCATCGGATTCGATTTCGTTGACGGTGCGGGATCTTTTGCTGCCACTGTTGTTGCCGGCTTTAATCAAAAACTGGGCTTTAACACAGAAGAAGAAACCGATCACAGCTATAAAAAAACCGTTAAAAAGCAGGGTTATACGGCTATAGAAGAGCAGAACGAACTCACGCATACCGCTCGATTGACTTTTGTACACAATAGTAGGTTTTTAGTGACTTTGGATGGGAAAGAGCAAACCGCCAAGGACCTATGGGACTTTGTAAAGGAGCTCCCTCTACAACAACTTAAGTAGCACCCATAAGGCTTCTAAAAGTGTATATTTTTTCAAGTCTTAATTGGGTCGTTCAAACAAGGGTCAACTTTCTAAAACTCAGTCAATGGCCCTATTTACTCATTCATAACCACTAAACACACACCGGGCATTACAGGATCCAATGATGAGCAATAAATTTGAATAACTTAGTAAATATAGGGTTAGTCCTAGAAAGCAATTTTTAGCTTTAAGAACAATTATTATGAAACGTATAATCTGCCTATTTGTAGGTACCCTGGCATTATCCCTCAGCTACTGCAGCGGCGACGATGGCAATATAGGACCAATGGGACCCAAAGGAGAAAAAGGTATTCAAGGAGAAAAAGGCGACAAAGGTGATCCTGGAAAAAATGGTAAGGACGGGAAGGATGGGAAGGATGGTAAAAAAGGAGATCCCGGAAAAGATGGAAAAGATGGGGCGGATGGTAACGCAAATGTTACGATCAGTAGCTGGAAAGACCTGACTGGGTTCAGAGTTTCTGGAGGAGTAGGATCTACACGTTTTGATAAGGAAATTTATGGAGAAAAGAGTTGGCAAGTAGCCGGCCAGAATGTAAACCTTACTGAAGATGATATTGTAATGGTTTTTGTAAGAATGATAAAAGCACCTGGTGAAGTGCCGCTTGTCAAACAAACCCCTTTTGAGATGGAGGTAGATAATTATGTGGTCAATTTCCGCTATTTTCTTTATAATGCTTCTACACTCTATTTTGTATTGGGTTTAAAAGAAGGTAACGTATCAGGTTACAATAGTTTTGACTTTGAAGGTTGGGCTAATGACCATGAAGTCCAATGGCGACATATAATTATTAAAGGGGGCCAAAGTGTACACACTACCCAAGACTTACCGGATTTTAAAAATTATCAGGCGGTCCAAACCTATTTTCAACTAATCGATTAAAGGCCATTTTTAGAAAAAACGGTGTTATTCTATATAAAGATTTTGGTTTTAACCCCTTTAATCATTAACCTGAGATATACCCATGAGATTGTTATGTATTGGCCTCGGACTTCCCTTTCTTCTCCTTATTGCTTCTGTGTGGGAGGAAAAATCACAAGCGGAAGAAAATGCCAAAATACAAAGCTCAAACGAAGGGGCCAATTGGCTTCAAAAAATATTTTTATGCTCGCCCTCAGAAGGGTATTGTTTTCCTAATGAAACTCAGGTTCTAACAGAACGATTCCAGCGCTTTATAAAAGAAAGCAACACGTTTTTTATGTTTGCCTATTACCGCAGTCCAGAAGAGCAAAAGCAAGCCAAAGAGGCTTATCAGGCTGAGTGGGCCTCTATTTATCCTTTATATGAAGAAGAAACGTGGCCCTTTGGTCGGGGAAACGGTGGGGAGAAAAAACTTCAAAATGTCGATATACGTTCCTTGGGTGATCAAAGCTATCTGGTTACCATAGACTTCACCCATTCTTTTCGAACCGTAAACCGAGTAAAGCTCATCGAAAACAAAGGTCATTTTCTCATTGATTATATTGCCACCAAGACGATTACTTTCCAGGTCAATAAAGACCACAGCCGCGACATGGAATTTACGCAACAATGGACATGGGCATACAAAAATGAAAGCATAGCCGAAAATGAATTTGGGCACCGGGGAAAAATAACAGCCTATTACCATCCGAAAACACAAACCTGGTTGATGAATCACAAGACTTATGGCATTTCGGGAGAAATGTTTCGTTGGATTATTGGCAGGCCCGATGGAACCTACCTCTATGCTACCAGCAGCCCTCATCCAGAAGAAGGGAGTGATATGGATACATTAGCGGCCGATAAACCGGAAAAGCATTCAAATGATACACTAAGCTTTTTGGAGCAAACCGGAAGATTGAAATACGTTAAAGTAGAAGGGGTGCCTTCCGGTTTTCTCATCGGAAAGGAATACATTTCCAGCAGACAGAGGGGATCGGAACCTAAGAGCAGCTACTACCTCCACCAGACACCAGAGCTCTCGTTTGCTCCACTCTATGCGCTGGAAAAAACGTTCTCAGGTGAGCCGCGCTTGCCCTATCCTTTTCCACAAGAAATCCCCGCTAGCGCGCTCCTGCTTAAGGAAAAAACAATCTTTCCAAAAGACCGGCAGCGCGCTTGTATTCAACTCGTATCGGTTACCGACACCTTAGTCATTATTGCCATACCATAGCCCTCTGACACCAAGGTCTCTTCT
>JAJYSO010000311.1 GCA_021793535.1 Bacteroidota bacterium
CGATCTGCCGGCGTGATAGGGAACAGCAGAAATCCCATTTACCCTAAGGGTTTCTGCCAATTGTTCCACTTTCTTACGAGCTAAACAATAAATAATCCCACTTTTCCCTGAATTCCGTTTAACAAACCTTGTGATGTCTGCATCTACATTAGCCGTTTTCGGCCGTACTTCATAATATAAATTGGGGCGATTAAAAGACGCCTTGTATATATTGGCGCCTTCCATGCCTAAGTTTTTAATAATATCATCCTCTACCTTTTCAGTGGCTGTTGCTGTCAATGCAATAATCGAAATCCCTGGTTTAATCTGTTCTGCAATCTTTCGGATGTTTCGATATTCCGGTCTAAAATCATGCCCCCATTCACTGATACAATGTGCCTCATCGATGGCTAAAAAGGAAAGGTCTTGCCTTCTTAAAAATTCAATATAATCTTCTTTGATCAATGACTCTGGAGCGACGTATAACAACTTGGTAATACCATTTTCAATATCTTCCATCACTTGGCGCACTTCCCCTTTGTTTAAGGAAGAATTTAAAACATGAGCAATACCCTCTTGATCGGACAAACTTCGCAGGGCATCCACCTGGTTTTTCATCAATGCAATTAGGGGAGAAATAACAATCGCTGTACCCTCTCGGATAAGCGCTGGTAGTTGATAACAAAGTGATTTACCTCCTCCCGTAGGCATAATCACAAAGGTGTGGTGATCGGAGATAATACTTTTAACCACATTCTCTTGAAGCCCTTTGAATTGACTAAAGCCGAAATATTTTTTAAGCTCTTTTTTTAAATCAACATCTGTTAAAGTCATCATTATTATTTTAATTAACTTTACCGTCTGAAAAGAAAGAATGAAGTCTTTTTAAATGGCGGCAAATTCAAATTTACTACTTATTCAATGAAAAATCAAAGTTTACTCTCTTTTGCTCAAAAAACCATTTTAAATGAAGCCAAAGCCATTCAAAAGCTAAATGATTTTCTAACTGAAGAGTTTGCTTCAGCTGTCCAGGATATATATAAAACCAAGGGACGTACAATCATTACGGGCATCGGTAAAAGCGCCATCATTGCACAAAAAATTGTGGCCACATTCAACTCCACAGGTACTCCTGCCATTTTTATGCATGCAGCAGATGCTATTCACGGTGATTTGGGAATTATTCAAAAGGATGATATTGTAATCTGTATTTCAAAAAGTGGAAACACTCCCGAAATTAAGGTCTTAATTCCGTTTATCAAAAACTTTAACAATAAAATCATCGCTATAACAGGTAATTTATCTTCTTTTTTAGCTGAACAAGCTGATTATGTTCTCAACAGTCATGTAGAGCATGAGGCCTGCCCAAATAACTTAGCCCCTACCACCAGTACAACAGCGCAATTGGTGATTGGCGACGCCTTGGCGGTTTGTTTAGTTGAGCTCCGCGGATTTTCCAAAAAGGACTTTGCAAAATATCATCCCGGAGGTTCATTGGGCAAAAAACTGTACCTCCGAATCAGAGATATCACCTCCCAAAATGAAAAACCAGAAGTCCATCCTGACACTCCCATTGCCGAAGTCATCTTGGAAATTTCAGAGAAAATGTTGGGTGCAACCGTGGTGATCGATCAAGGAAAAATAGTGGGAATTATTACCGATGGGGACATCCGAAGGATGTTATCTCAAAATGTAGATGTACGAAAATTAACAGCCAAAGACATCATGGGTAAATCGCCAAAAACCATCGACAACAATGCACTGGCAATAGATGCAGTGGACTTTCTAGAAGCCAATAAAATCACACAGTTAATCGCAGAAGAAAACGGCGTCTATAAAGGAATTGTCCATGTCCATAATCTAATCCGAGAAGGTATTCTGTAAAATAATGGCCAAATCAAAACTTGACAAACACGAAGAGAAAAGAGACAGCAACGAAATGTCCTTTTTGGAACATTTAGAATCTCTACGATGGCATTTAATTCGATCTATTGTGGCCATATTCATTGTTGCCATTATTGCCTTCTTAATGAAGGACCTCATTTTTAACTCCATTTTATTCGCGCCAAAAGAACCGGATTTCATCACGTATGACGTATTGTGTAAGATTGCCAAGTCCTTAGGGCTTGACGAGAGTGCCTGTATCAAGGAAATCCCCTTTAGAATTCAAAACCGAACGATGGCCGGACAATTCAATATCCATATTTGGACCGCTATTACCACAGGATTTATTGTAGCCTTTCCGTATGTTCTTTACGAATTGTGGAAGTTCATCGCCCCAGCTTTGACAAAGTCGGAAAAAAAATACTCTCAAGGTTTTATTGGCATCGCCTCGCTGTTGTTCTTTTTGGGAGTGCTTTTTGGATACTATGTAATTTCTCCTTTATCCATTAACTTCTTAGGAAACTACACCGTCAGCAAGGAAGTAATTAACGACATTGATATAGGTAGTTATTTTGGATTGATTCGCTCATCCGCACTTGCTAGCGGTATCGTTTTTGAGCTACCCATCCTCATCTACATTTTGACCAAGTTAGGACTGGTTACCCCTGAAGCTCTAAAAAAATACCGCAAATTTGCCATTGTGGGGATCTTGATTTTGGCGGCCGTCATCACTCCTCCTGATATTGCCAGCCAGGTCATTGTCACTATTCCAATCCTGATCTTATATGAAATTAGTATACACATCTCCAAATTGGTCCTGCGAAAGGAGCGCATAAAGTCAAAGCAAGTTTAAAATAAAATTACCAGCTATGGTTGAGTATCTAGAATCACTTCCAGTAAAGACCCAGTTTATTGTCTTGGCCATTGGCATCGCGCTGCTTTTCCTTTTGGTCCGCTGGAATACCAAACGAAATCGAAACAAAAGATTAAACCGATCGGGCCGGAATTTTGGATCAAGGTTAAAACAACGAAGAGAGGAACGAGAGCAGGAAGAGGACGAGTCTTAGCCCGCAGCCTCTGTTATTTCAGGGTAAAAGTTTGTAAGATTTCCCAATTTTTACGAACATCTAATAATTCGGGCATGTACTTAACCTCTTCAGGTT
>JAJYSO010000312.1 GCA_021793535.1 Bacteroidota bacterium
AAGAAAGGGATCTTCGCCTAAATATTCGGCATTACGACCTGCTAACGGATTTTTAATAATATTTACAGCAGGTGCGAAAATCTGATTAGCTTTGTAATGAATTAATTGTTCGCCAAAAGCCTTGCCGACTTTTTGCGCCAATGAAGTATCCCAACTTGCTGCCATCGACAATGCAACAGGATAACATACACCTGTTGCGGCGCCTCGTACACCACGCGGACCATCACATGAAACAAAACCCGGAATGCCAAAACGCTTGTCCGGTTTCTGTTGGGGGGAGACTTCTCCGCGAGGGCTTGTATTCATCTCATCAACCTTTTCGGTAAAGGTCATGTGTCCCATAAGAAAATCAACTTTATCTTTAACTGTCCATTTGTCAAATCCTGACGGAAGAGAATCACTTTGTGTTATCTGACTATTTGCTGATTCAATTCCTGGTGAGTTGGTTTTTGTTCCACCCTTATTCAAATTTTTTCCGTTAGCGAATACTACAATCACACTAATAACAACCAATGTGAATGCCATAAATAAATTTTTCATTTCTTCAATCCTTATTATTAATAAACGTAATAAACCAAATGTTTAATTTGTTTTTTATCATTGTTTTTAAACCACTTTTTAATTGCAATATAATATTGTCATTTAAGTTTTCGTTTTTTATGTCAAAATATTTGAAAAGATTTTCCACATTCTATCCTACGTCTTCCATTGCGTCTTGCCGTGCCATAATATTTGTTATATACTTATTTTTTCCAATGCATGATTCTCATTTGCAAGAGGATATTATGATTATATAATCTTGTAAGTTTACTTTGAATAGTTCACACTTATCAATTTAACCGGGCCCATCAAACCGGATGATTCAAGCGGACTATCTGGTTTATAAGGATCAACATTAGTCCATGTTTTTCTTTCTGTCTTTGGCAGATTCAAATCACCGATTAATCTATTTACCCAGGTATTTGCTACTTCAACTTCAAGTTGATTTTCTCCGATCTTCAACTCTTTAGCAACATCAACCTGCCAAGGAGTAGTCCAGACTCCACCAGCATCTATACCATTTACTTTTATATGTGCGATAGCGCTTACATTTCCTAAGTTTAGATATATATGATTTGCGTTTGGTATAGAATCCAAATTGAATTTAGTACGATAAACAGCCGTTCCGGAATAATAGCGGATGCTTTTCTCAGGCAGCTTTGTCCAATCTTCAAGCTCTCTAAAGATAACAGGTTTTTCAGGTCCGCGCATTTTAGGGTCAAACGATACCTCCCATGGACCTTTAATCTGTAAAAAATCTTTCTCTTTAGGAAAATTACTAACATCATTATCCGAAGCTGTTTTCTCAACTGGTTTATCAAAAACAACAAACCAACTTTGAGACGGCGCCATTTTAATTGGAACAGAGGTTCTTTCCCCGTTTTGTGTGAAGATAGGAAGGTTACGTATTTCCCCTGTTACTGCATCCCATAATTCAGGCTGCCTACCAATAACACGAAATGCAGGGTTAATATTTATTGCCCGGTCACTTTGATTGGTTAAAAAGTAGATGTCAGTATTTAAAAGTTTACGATGAATAAAAAGTACAGAGTCCTCACTTGCAAGCTGAAAATCGGGGACTATATTTATTTTGTTTAAAGCAGCTTGCATATCCATACCCATGATCACCATGCCTTTTCCGTACTTTCGGTATTTGACTTTTCCCCCATCAACATTTCCCCAAAGCTCAGAGGCTATTCTTTTGACTTCTTGATCTGCAACCGGATAGTTATGCAAACTTGGTGAACGTTTAGGTGGTGGTCCGAGTATTACAGCCCCTTCTTTTACGAGGTCACGAATTTTACGGAGTAACTCCGGACGCATGGTTTTTAATTTTGGAAGTACCATCATTCTATATGATACTCCATCCGGAAGAACAAGCCTTCCGTTTTTGACTGAAAGACTTTTTTCTATTACTTCCGCATTTATATAATCGAAAGAATAGCCTGCAGGCAATTCAGGATCACGCACACCTGTCATGACGGGAGCATCTTCTCCAATAAAATATGCAACATCTTCAACCGGTTTCCCTTGTTGCAACATATAATTACATCGGCGCATATAGTCTACAAACACTTTTGATTGTCCAAACCAGGTATTGAATCTATTAAACTCTGTCCCGAAACCTGCATTTACGCCGGGGTAGCGATCCTCATAAGGCTGCGAAATAAAAACATGAAGCAATGTGCTGTTGATTCCCTGTGTGAATGCCCAATCACCTCTTTTTTTCAAAAGAGCCGGATAACGCCAAAATGCCTCACCTGCTGCCGTAAAAGACTCAGCCCAGACTTTTGACTTTCCGTAAATATGCGCAGCAGATGATGCATCCTTTAGTTCGATACTGCCTAAAGTACCTTCCGCCCAAAATTCGCCAGATACTTCATCCGACTGACCTCCATATTTAAGGAACTCAGATGGGAATCCCCAATGCCCATAATTCTCAAGCCAAATTTTAAGACCATGCTGATGGCTAACTTGGCGCAATCCACCTACATAATCGTAAGCAATTAAATCTGCAACAAGCCTTCGCACATCCCAAAGAAAACGGTTTGACTGATCAGCCGACCCAACAATTCTACCCGTAAATACCGGAAGCCAGGGCAATGGATTGTACCCGTAATGTTCACGGAAAATTTTAGTAAAACCATTTGTCCAGTTTTCAGATCCTGTCTCGTAACTATCAGCTACAACAAATCTGAAGGACTTTCTCTCTTTTGCTGGTATGCGTGTAAGAATTTTTCCAATAAAAGCATTGAAGTGTTTCTTAATATCCTTTTTGCTCATCTTGTCGATTTCTAAACCACGACCTTCTGGCGCTGCAGGAGCATTAGTAACACCGGTTGGCACCATCCCCGTCCTCAATATTATCCAATTACCTTTTGGCACATTCCAGTTTAATGTACCATCTGGAGAAAGATTTTTGGTTATATTTATTTCTTTTGCTGGGTCAATATACAATGCTTTGTTTTGTGATTC
>JAJYSO010000010.1 GCA_021793535.1 Bacteroidota bacterium
TCTGGCACTACTGTGACAGCAAAGATAGTAGAGCATTTAAAAGGCAACAAAGTAATTGTCTTTAAAAAGAAAAGGAGAAAAGGATACCGTAAAAAGAACGGACATCGTCAACCCCTTACCAAAATTGAAATCCTTTCCATCGGTGGGGCAACAGAAAAGAGCAGCACTAAAAAAATTGCTGCTGAGCCGAAGCCCGCACCCGCAAAAGCGACCAAAAAATCTACGGCAAAAGCCGATGATTTGACGCTTATTGAAGGAATTGGTCCCAAATCAGCAGAAGCTTTAATCGCTGCAGGAATTGATAGTTTTGCAAAACTCTCAAAGAAGAACCCCGAAGCGATTCAAAAGGTTCTTTCCGATACAAGCAGCAGGTTAGCTCATCTCGATCCTCAAACTTGGCCTAAACAAGCCAAAATGGCGGCCGAGGGTAACTTTGACGAATTAAAAAAATGGCAAGACACTCTTATTGGAGGCGTTCCGCCAGAAGAAGAATAATATTAAAATCTGATATAAAATGGCACATAAAAAAGGAGTCGGAAGTTCAAAGAACGGAAGAGATTCAGAATCAAAACGCCTCGGGGTCAAAATCTTTGGCGGACAAGCTGCCAAAGCGGGAAACATTATTGTACGCCAACGCGGTACAGCGCACAACCCCGGTAAAAACGTTTATCTAGGAAAAGATCATACCTTGCATGCCAAAGTTGACGGTATTGTAAAATTTGAAAAGAAACAAGGAAATAAATCCTTTGTCTCTATCGAGCCTTACTCAGCATAGCAGGAAACACCTTTTAAGGACACATATAACATACAAAAGCCCCTCTTTTAGTTCTAACTAAAGAAGGGCTTTTTTCATGCCCTCTCATCCGCCTGCCTTGTGCGCGAACAGCGCACTGCATGCACTACCTCGATTTCTCCCCCGGCCTGCAGCCGAGGGAAAGCAAAGCTGTTCTCTTACCAACTAGTACCGATAGTATTCCGGCTTAAACGGCCCTTGGACGGGCACATCAATATAATCCGCCTGCTTTTGGTTTAAAGTGGTCAACTCCACACCAATTCGATCCAGGTGCAACCGGGCTACTTTTTCATCCAGCTTTTTAGGCAACATATAAACCTTATTCTCATACTTTTCGGCATGGTTCCACAATTCTATCTGTGCCAGGGTCTGATTGGTAAAAGAGTTACTCATCACAAAGCTAGGATGCCCTGTGGCACAGCCCAAGTTTACCAAGCGCCCTTCAGCCAAAAGAATAATGTCTTTACCTTCAACGGTATATTTATCCACTTGTGGCTTGATTTCCACCTTGGTATCGCCATAATGCTGATTGAGCCAAGAAACATCTATTTCATTGTCAAAATGTCCAATATTACAGACAATGGTCTTGTCTTTCATGGCTTTGAAATGTTCCGCCCGCACAATATCACAATTTCCGGTAGTGGTAATGACAATATCGGCTTGGGGCAACATATTTTCCAATCGTTTTACTTCGTATCCATCCATGGCCGCTTGCAGAGCACAAATGGGATCGATCTCTGTAACGGTTACAATGGCTCCGGTTCCCTTAAAGGAAGCCGCCGTTCCTTTCCCTACATCTCCATACCCACAAACGACTACCCTTTTACCCGCCAACATAATATCGGTCGCTCTTCGAATGGCATCTACCGCGCTTTCCCGGCATCCATATTTATTGTCAAACTTGGATTTGGTTACCGAATCATTCACATTAATGGCCGGAACACTTAGGGTTCCTTTTTTAACCCGTTCATACAACCGATGAACCCCTGTAGTGGTCTCTTCCGACAGGCCTCTCACACCTTTGGCTAACTCAGGATAGCGATCCAAAACCATATTGGTCAAGTCTCCACCATCGTCCAAAATCATGTTGAGCGGTTGCTTTTCCGGTCCAAAAAAAAGGGTTTGTTCAATACACCAATCAAACTCCTGTTCGGTCTCTCCCTTCCAAGCAAATACAGGAATTCCCGCCGCTGCAATGGCCGCGGCTGCTTGGTCTTGGGTTGAAAATACATTACAAGAACTCCACCGTACCGCTGCCCCGAGCTCCACCAAGGTTTCAATGAGCACGGCCGTTTGGATGGTCATGTGTAGACAACCCGCAATCCGCGCTCCTTTTAAAGGTTTCTTTTCCCTGTATTCCTCCCGCAGAGCCATCAACCCCGGCATTTCTGCCTCTGCCAGTTCAATTTCCCTTCTCCCCCACCCGGCAAGGTTGATATCTTTTACTTTAAAATCAACATCCGACTGTATTTTTGCTTTCATATCGTTATATTTGTTATACTAGCGAAATTAATCATTATTCCAGAAAAGCTAATGCCGCTTTACAAAACAATAACAATCCATGCCGATACACAAATTTTTATATGGCATATTACCGAATCTTTAGCAGAACTGGAAACTTCTGTTCAACTCAACCCCTTCTGTCAGAAAAAGATAGCTAACTTAAAAGCCATTGCCCAAAAAAAGCAATTCCTCAGTATACGGCATCTGCTTAAAACAGCCGGGTATCAAGATGAGGATCTATATTACGACGCCGATGGGAAACCACATCTAAAAGGAGAGTTATACATTTCGGTATCTCATTCCCACCAATTCTCTGCCATCATCATCGGAAAAGGATCTGTCGGCATCGACATCGAAAAACAACGGGAAAAAATTCTAAAGGTCGCCCCTAGATTCACTCCTTTAGAAGAATACCGCTCTTTGGCGAATGAAGAGGCATTGATTCGAAAATTAACCATTGTCTGGAGTGCAAAAGAAGCCATCTATAAAATACTGAACATACGGGGCTTATCCTTTTTAAAAGATATTTACGTAGAGGATTTTGATTTTGAGGACTACCAGTTGCGGGCAGAAGTACAGCATCAGAATCGCCGATTCTATTTCGAGCTTAATTTTATTGAATTTGAAGATTTTACTTGTGTTTATGCCTTATCTTCGCCACCCCGGTAAAAATCAAATTGTTTATCCTAAAAAGTGTACGCCATGTCAAACACCGATAACCAACTTCATCCGGCAGATCTAGCTGAGCAAATTGCCATACTGGAACCCAAGGATAAGATTCTCACATTCCTAAAACTCTCTAAAGATCAAAAAATTGAAGTTTTTTCATACTTCGACACTGCCGATCAACGGGAGGTTCTTGAAGGCATGGGAGATAAGGGTATTCGCGAGCTCATCGAAAACATGGCACCAGACGATCGAACACAACTCTTAACAGATTTCCCTGACAACCTCATCCGGAAAATGATTCGATACATCCGACCAGAAGACCGTAAAGACGCCCTGGCTCTTTTAGGCTATGCAGAGGACAGCATCGGAAGGTTAATGACTCCACACTACATCAAAGCTCGTCCCAATTGGACGGTAAGAAAAGTATTGGATCAAATCAAGATTTTCGGGGAGAAGGCAGAAACCTTAAATTTCGTTTACATTGTCGACCAGGACAACAAGCTCATCGATGACTTAAGGATCGGACAATTATTGATGGCTGATGAAGACACTTTACTCTCAGAAATGATCGACTATACGTTTGTCTCGATCACTTCTACACAAAAAATAGAGGAAGCCTTGAAAATATTTCAAAAATACGAACGAGAGGCACTCCCCATCATTTCTGAACACGGAGTATTGGTAGGCATCGTCACGTTTGATGATATTTTAGACCGTATGGAAGATCGGGACACAGAAGACATCCAAAAGTTTGGAGGTTCCGAAGGTTTGGATCTCTCCTATACCGATACCAAACTTTTCACCATGGTCGAAAAGCGCGCCGGCTGGCTGATCATTCTTTTTATAGGGGAGATGCTCACCGCCTCGGCCATGCAATATTTTGAAAGTGAACTGGAAACAGCCATCGTATTAGGGCTTTTCATTCCGCTCATCATCTCCAGTGGGGGAAATTCAGGCTCTCAGGCTGCCTCACTGATTATCCGCTCCATGGCTCTGAAAGAATTAAAACTCAAAGATTGGTGGTATGTGATGAAAAAAGAGCTGCTCAGCGGTTTTTTATTGGGGGCAATCTTGGGTACCATTGGTTTTATCCGCATCACCATTTGGGAAAAAACGGGCTTATATGACTATGGTGAGCATTGGGTACTCATCGGATTAACCATCGCCTTATCTCTGGTCTTTGTCGTGCTATGGGGTTCCCTTTCAGGTTCTTTAATCCCCTTCTTATTGAGGAGAGTCGGGATGGATCCAGCCACGGCTTCCGCCCCTTTTGTGGCCACCTTAGTAGACGTCACCGGGCTGGTCATTTATTTCAGTACGGCACTCCTAATTTTAAGCGGCACGCTCTTATAGCCGGAGTCCCCATAAAGATCAGACGGTAGCAGACACAACCCAATAGCTCAAAAAACAGCGTACAAAGGTTACCCCTTAAAAACGACACTGCAATGAAAATTGTAATTTACGGTGCAGAATCCACAGGAAAAACCACTTTATGCCAAGCCTTAGCCGCTCATTACCGTACGGTGTGGGTACCGGAATATGCCAGGGCTTATCTTCAAAAAAAATACGACAATAGTGGGGAAATCTGTGCCATAGAAGACCTTATTCCCATTGCAAAAGGGCAGATAAGAGCAGAAAAAAAAGCTGTCCAAAATGCTCGGAACAACCTTATATTTTGCGATACCAACCCCTATCAAACCTATTACTATGGCAAAGCTTACTTTAAAAATTTTACGCATCCCGAACTCTGGGAGTTAGCCCAGGCACAACACTATGACTTTTATTTTTTAACCTATATCGATACCCCTTGGGTTGCCGACGATTTACGGGACCGCCCCGAAGATCGAGAAAACATGCACCAACTCTTTGAAGAGTCTTTAAAAAGCAATAATTTCCCCTATCAAACGTTAAAAGGGAAGCTGGCCCAACGACTCGCCTGTGCCATCCTCAAAATCGATGCACTGCTACAGGCCGACAACTAAAGGATAATTTATAGACCCACAGCTTTGACCAATTATGATGAATACTTATCAATTTACCAAAGACGATATTCAACAACTCAAGACCCATGGGTTAACTGTAGAGCAAGTACAGCAACAGTTGGCCTGTTTTAAGAAGGGCATTCCCTATGTCAAGTTAGCCGCTCCGGCCACCAGTGGAAATGGAATCATTCGGCTGAACCAAACACAGCTGCTTAATTTTATCAAGGTATACGATCGCGCTACAGTTGAAACCATAAAATTCGTTCCGGCCAGTGGAGCGGCTACGCGAATGTTCAAGTTATTCCATCAATTTTTACAAGCTTGCTCTCAAAACAATTCTTTACTTCCTACCGATCAACCCGAAATAGAAGCCCTGCAACCCTTGCTCCACAACTTGGACAAGCTACCCTTTTTTCCAGCTTTACGCGCTCAAATGGCAGCAAAATTCCCCTCGGGATACAATCCTCAATCCGACAAAGATAAAATCCAATTTATCCGTTTCATGCTCGAGGACATGAATTACGATTGCCTGCCCAAGGGCTTGATTCCTTTCCATCACTACGCAGATAAAACCGTTACAGCCTTTGAAGAGCATTTAAAAGAGGCGGCCACTTATTTGCGTCCCGCTAGTCCGTTGCAATTACACTTTACCATCTCTCCGGGCCACATCAAGGCCTTTAAAGCAGCTTTTTTAAACATAAAAAAACAACTGGAAGCCCAAGGGTTACACTATAAAATCACCTATTCCTTTCAGAACAGCTCCACAGATACTGTGGCGGTGGATCTTCACAATATCCCCTACCGCAAAAATGATGGTCAACTGCTAATCAGACCGGGCGGCCATGGCGCCCTTATTGAAAATTTAAACCAGGTAGAGGCTGATATTATTTTTATCAAAAACATAGACAATGTCGTTTTGGAGAAAGACCTCTCCACCGTTACCCAATATAAGAAAGCACTGGCGGGTTTATTATTGACCATTCAAGACAAAGTTTTTCAACTCCTCAGCGAATTGGAGGCAACCGGTTGTCAAGAGCATTTAAAAGAAACCGCGGAGGATTTGGCTCTGGAGTTTTTTCACCGGCATAAAAAGTTTGAATGTGCCAAAGAAATCATCCATTTCTTCAACCGGCCCATTCGGGTTTGTGGGATGGTCAAAAATGAAGGAGAGCCGGGTGGAGGTCCGTTTTGGGTACGCTTAGAAGATGGAACCTTCACCTTGCAAATTATCGAGCGTTCACAAATCAATACAGACGACCCTAAACAGGCGACTATTGTAGAAAACGCTACCCATTTCAACCCGGTTGACCTCGTCTGTGGTGTTCGGGATTATAAGGGAAATAAATTTGACCTTCATCAATTTGTCGCACCGGAGCAAGGCATCATCACTCGAAAATCAAAAAACGGAAAAATCATCAAGGCACTGGAGTTGCCTGGACTCTGGAACGGATCAATGGCGCACTGGAATACCATTTTCGTCGATGTACCCTTGAGTACCTTCAACCCGGTTAAAACCGTATTGGATTTACTGCGCCCCAGTCATCAAGCATGAACAAAAGGCCTTCCTGACAAAAAGCATTGAACCCCACGGATCACTTCCACTTGGTCTTCTATATAAGTCATGTGTCCACCAGGAAATTTATACAAACAAGCTCCCGTCTCAAGAGCCGCTTCCTCCAAAGCTTCACACGGAATCAGTGCGTCTTTTTGGCCCGCAAAAATCCATTTGTCTCCCCTATAGTTTTTAAGTACAAAAGTCCTGTCGGGTCTTTGCTGCATTCCTTTTGTAGTAGCGATAATGCTCGCTGTTTCCATTTTTAAGGCTTGTGCAATTAAGTTTTCTATGCGATCCTTAAACAACGCTCTATTGTCTAGAGAAAACAAGCGATTGACGCCAGATTTCACCATGATTTCTTTATGTTTCTGAACAATCTTAATCACTTGATCGCGTTCTTTTAAACGAGCAGCTGAATCGGCAAATGGAGAAGAGTTTAACAACAAAATTCCTGAGACACGTTCTGGGTACCGCTCTAAAAATGCCAAACTCACATAGCCTCCCATGGAGTGGCCAATGAATTTAGCAGAGGCGATCCCGAGGGTATCCATAATTTTCCCAAGGGCTTCTGCCATTTTCTCCATATGGTGTATCGCACCAAATCCCGGCGTTTTTCCATGGCCGAAAAGGTCAGGAATTACCAATTGATAAGCTGTGCTCAACTCGGGGATAAAAGCTTGCCAGACCGCTGCACTTTCCAAAAATCCATGCAATAATACCACAGGTTCTCCCGAATGGCCATATAGCTGTACATGGAGGGGTCGATTTTCAAAAATGATTTGCACCTTATTTGTATTTGACTGCAAAGGAACTGAATTGTACTTTAAATTATGAATAAATAGTGGTAAATTCGACAGAACAAGTTTTTAAAATAATGAGCAGAGGATTTGTAAAAGAAGAAGATCAGGAAGAAGCGCCGGTAATTCCTCCGCGGGCAGCTTTACCCTCTGGGGTGACCAACTACGTCACTCCAGAGGGGTATCGACTATTATCAGCGGAAAAAAAGGAGCTGGAAGAGGCTCAAAAAAACCTTCCACAAGAGAATGAAACCGAACGCAGAAGGGCCTCGATGGTGATTGATGGAAAACTCAAATTGCTGGTGGAACGCCTTCAATCCGCCCGGGTCCTGGATTTGCAAAAACAACCCCAAGACGAGGTTCGCTTCGGGGCGGTTGTCCGCTTTAAAAGAGAACAAAAAGAGCTAACCTTTCAAATTGTAGGGGTAGATGAAGCAGATGTGAAAAAGGGAAAAATAGCATTTATCGCCCCCATTGCCAGAGCTTTAATTGGAAAAAAGGTAGGAGAAACTGCTGTTTTTAAACTGGGTTCAACCCCGCAGCACTTAAAAATTCTGGACGTGTATTACCCTTCACAAACCTAATGCTGCAGCTTTTGTCCAAAGCTCAAGTCTCCCGCATCCCCCAAGCCTGGAGAAATGTATCCCTTAGCGGTAAGCTTTGGGTCCACCACCCCTACCCAAAGATGTGCATGGGGATAATTTTTATGAATGAGTTTTACCCCTTGCTCACTGGCAATGACCACAACAATATGGATTTGCGCAGGTTTCCCATTGGTGAGCAAATCCTCAATGGCCTCTATCAGAGAAGCTCCAGTAGCCAACATGGGATCGGCAACAATCAAAGGGCGCCCCGTTAAATCCGGACAAGTCAAATAATCCTGTTTAATGCTAAAATAATCGTTGGATTCGTGCTTGCGATAAGCCGCTACAAAACCGCAATCTGCCCGATCAAAATAATTAAGAAGGCCATTAAACAAGGGGATCCCGGCTCTCAAAATGGTCGTTAAAACGGGTTGTTGTGCAATTCGATTTGAAGAAACCACATCCAAAGGCGTCTGAAGGGCAATCTGTTCAGTCTTTAAATACTTACTGATTTCTAACGCCGCCACCTCACCGATGCGCTCAACGTTACGTCTAAAACGCATGCGATGGGTTTGTAAGTGGACATCGCGCAATTCGTTCAGCCACTCTTGTACCAAAGGGATATGTTCAGAGAGAATGTGTACCATATTTTCGTCTTTTTGAGCTTTAAAGGGCAGCATATTGGGTAAAACTGTATCGGAGAGATGAATTTGGCATCATGCTTGTTTATCTTTGAAACATAAATAGGCAAGATAGAAAAAACGCTGCAAAACAACAGTATTATTTTTCATGACCTTGATAGGCATTGATTTGTAAAAATGTACATTCTAAAACCATAAGCTATGCTATTCAAAACGGGGATGATCTTGGCATTCTCCACGCTATGGATGGGCCAGATTCATGCGCAAACCACTCCTATTAACCAGCGGGATACCGAAGGCAAACGCCACGGCGTTTGGAAAAAGTTTTATGACCACACTGAACAGTTGCAATACGAAGGCACCTTTAAGCACGGTAAAGAGACGGGAACCTTCAAGTTCTATAGCCCAAAAGGCGGTAAGCCCATCGCTACCAAAACCTATCGTGCCAAGGATGATACCCTGGTGCTCAAATTCTATAACCAAAGCGGTGATTTTCTCAAAAGTGAGGGAACCATGGTGGGCAAAAGCCGAGAAGGAATATGGAAATACTACAAAAAAGGGTATAAAGAAAACCTTTTAATGACAGAAGCCTACCATAATAATCAATTGCACGGTGCCAAAACCATCTACTTTCCCGATGGAAAAATCACAGAAATCGAACATTACTCCCACGGCCAAAAGGAGGGAAAAAAACAGGTATATTCCTTTAACGGACAACTGCTTCAATCATACACATATAAAAACGGGAAGTTACATGGTCCCAGTACGGTTTATGATGCCTCCGGAGAAAAAATTTCTGAGGGTGCCTACAAAAACGGGCTGCGCTACGGGGAATGGAAATTCTATACCAAAGGGAAATTGGACAGTACACAAACCTATCCCATAAGACCTTTGGAATAAGAAAAAGTAAAAATTAAATCCTTAACTTTGCACTTTAAAAAATAGTGTTGTGAAAAATAAACGTGTGGTAGTTGGGTTAAGTGGAGGCGTTGATTCCAGTGTGGCTGCTTACCTTCTTCAAAAAGAAGGCTATGAGGTCATTGGACTGTTTATGAAAAACTGGCATGATGACTCGGTCACCATCAGCAACGAATGTCCTTGGTTGGAAGACAGCAATGATGCCATGTTGGTCGCCGATAAACTTGGAATACCCTTTCAAACTGTAGACCTAAGTGAAGAATACAAGAAGCGTATTGTCGATTATATGTTTGCCGAATACGAAAAAGGCCGAACCCCAAATCCAGATGTGCTGTGCAATCGGGAAATCAAGTTCGACGTCTTCTTGAGGATTGCCTTAAACTTAGGAGCCGATTATGTGGCCACCGGCCATTATTGTAGAAAAGAGTCATTTGAAAAGGACGGTCAAAAGATATACCGTTTATTGGCAGGAAAAGACCAGCATAAAGATCAATCCTATTTTCTGTGTCAAGTTTCTCAAAAGCAATTGGCGAGGTCACTCTTTCCCGTAGGCGCTCTACAAAAAAGTGAAGTCCGAAAAATTGCCGCAGAACTCGGGTTGATCACCGCAGATAAAAAGGACTCTCAGGGCCTCTGCTTCGTGGGAAAAGTACACCTTCCGGAGTTCTTACAACAAAAGTTAAAGCCCAAAAACGGAGCGATCATCGAAATTCCTGCAGACGACAAAATTTATGCAGAAACCGTCCCGCATTTCGATTCAGAGTTGGAAAAACTAGCATATTTCAGTAAAAAATACGCCTATTCCAGTACCTTGGGACACAAAGTTGGAGATCATCACGGTGCCCATTATTTCACCATTGGCCAACGAAAGGGGCTGGCAGTGGGCGGCACCCCTAAACCTTTGTTTGTCATTGGCACCGATGTGGACCAAAACATCATCTATACCGGTCAGGGAGACGATCATCCTGGGTTATGGCGTAAAGCTTTACTGGTCAAAAACGAAGAAGTACACTGGGTTCGACCAGACTTGCAATTGGAAATGGGGGATTCGCTTCCGGTCAAAGCTCGAATCCGCTATCGACAACCCTTGGAAAGTGCTGAACTTTACCAGACAAAGGAAGGGCTGTATGTACTTTTTGACCAGCCTCAAAAAGCCATTACAGAAGGTCAATTCGCAGCTTGGTATGCAGGCGATGAACTCTTAGGCTCTGGAGTAATTTCATAGCGTACTGCCCACTGGTAAGCTCACAAGGGGGCCTACGCCCCTTTCTTTTTTTTCGAGCAAATACGGAAATAGGGCTCCATTGCCCGGTCGCTTCCCTGACTGTGGATAGGAAGGAGTACATATGTACCTTTACAGGAGCTTATTGTTAGTCTTTCCTTTCCATCCAACTAACTAGGGTTCAACACTTTTTATAAGGGCCCGCAATTTTCTTTAGAATCTAAAAAATAAACGCTTACATTTTCTTACTTTTAGGGTAGGGAAATATACCCTCTATATCAATTTCATTTTCATCATGTACACAGCAGGTTATTCAACGAACACTATACGCTTTTTACTCCTTCTTATTTTCAGTCTTACTACCCTTTTTTCCTGCTCTAAGGACAGTACATCGACACTCAAAAATGGCAGATGGCATGCCACTCTTATTCGAGAAGACGGAAACAATATCCCCTTCACTTTCCGGGTAGAAAGCAAGCAGGGACAGCAGTATATCGCCATTGAAAACGCCAAGGAGAATCTCCGCGTAGATGCACTTCGTCAAGTAGGTGATTCTCTTTTTATCACCATGCCGCTGTTCGATTCTGACTTTAAGTTAAAAATTGTCAATTCACGGGAATTGGAAGGAACTTGGACGAAATACTTTAAGGATTACAAAGAACAAATGCCCTTTAAAGCCATCCAAAAAGATCGTCCCAGAATCACCACATACGCACAGCCCAAAGCTGACGTTTCAGGGAACTGGGACACCGAGTTTCCCAATGGAGAACTGAACCTGAACGCCATTGGTGCCTTTGATCAAAAAGGCAATACCGTAACGGGGACTTTCTTAACCCCCGCAGGCGATTTCAGATATCTAGAAGGCATTGTCAGCGGAGATACTTTAAAACTCTCAGGCTTCGACGGAGGACATGCCAGCCTATGGACAGCCCTCATCCAAGATTCCTTGCTCACCCATGGAAATTTTTACTCCATCAACACCAAACCTATCGCCTGGCAATCTGTACGCTCCCAATCAGATCAGCTGCCCGATGCCTATGCTGGCAACACGGTTAAAGCCGGAACTGTAAAAGCTGATTTCAGTTTTAAAGACATGCGTACAAACGAGTTGATTTCCATTAGCGATGAGCGGTATAAAGGAAAAGTGGTCCTTGTGGATTTCTTGGGTTCTTGGTGCCCCAACTGCTATGACGAAACAAAGTACCTGATTGATTACTACAATAAAAACCAGCAAAGAGGGTTTGAAATCCTCGGCTTGGACTTTGAGCGGCATGCCGAATTCGCCCCTTCTTTAAAAGCCATGAATGCCTCTTTTTTTAAGCGCTTTGACATTCCTTACCCTATCCTTCACTCGGGGGTATCCTCCACCGATCGCGAGCTTACTGAAAAAGTATTTCCCAATTTACCGCAAAAAATAAGGGCTTTCCCAACACTTGTCTTTGTGGACAAGCAAGGTTACGTACGAAAAATCCATTCTGGCTTTAACGGTCCGGCAACCGGAAAATACTATACTGAGTTTAAAGAAGAATTCAATCAAACTGTCAATGCCTTGCTCAGCGAATAACCAATCTCTTATAGGTTAGGCTCTCCAAGCCAAAGCGGCCGCACCCAAAATGGCGGCCTGATCTTCATCCAATCCCGAGGTGACCAGATCAATTTTACCCTTCCACAGCCTGAGAAGATTTTGATCCATATGCGCCTTGGCCGGGGCTAACAAAAGGTTTCCCGCCTTAGCCAAACCGCCAAAGAGGACAATCATCTCGGGGGCGGAAAAAGCTACAAAACTGGCCAGAGCCTCTCCCAAAATCTGTCCGGTGTACCGCATAACTTCCAAGGCCAGCTCATCTCCCTTCTCTGCCGCCAGGGCAATGGATCGAGCCGTAACTTCAGAAGGCTTAACAACCGTATCGGACTCTCCTCTATCTTTACTTTTCTCCTGAAAGGTTTTAACCACCCCTGTTGCCGAAACATAAGTTTCCAAACAACCCCTAAGCCCGCATCCGCACGGCCGCCCGCCTTTCTCTACAATAACATGTCCCAGCTCGCCAGCAAATCCATCCGCACCATACACCACTTTCCCATCGATAACAATCCCAGCACCCAGCCCGGTACCCAAGGTGATTTCGATAAAGTTCTTTTTCCCAATAGCCTTCCCATATCGCATTTCGCCTTCTGCTGCCGCATTGGCATCATTGGTCACGCGTACCGGAAGCCCAAACTCCGCCTGCAGCAAGTCGCCTAGCGGGAGCACCCCTTTCCAGGGTAGATTCGGCGCAAATTCAATTGTTCCCGTATAATAATTACCGCAAGGCGCCCCGACGCCCACGCCCCTAAGCTCTACCTCCAAAGCAGTAGCCATACGCCGGACATGTCGATATAGAGCTGCTATAAAATCCGCTATCTCAGGATAAGACTGGGTGGGTAGCTTGACATCCGACAACAGCCGTCCATTTTGATCCACAATTCCCAAAAGGGTATTGGTCCCTCCAAGATCAATACCGACTACCGCCGCCCTCTTCATTATAGATTATTGATATAATTACCAAATAAATCCTCGAACTGGATCCCTTTATCGAAAGTACTTTTGCTTAACTTATCGTAGGCAGCCAGCCCCCATAGCAAAAACTCCACTAAAAAGTAACGTTCCTTTACACTTATCTTGGGGTTGTATTTTTTAACCAGATCCGTCGCCGGTCCAATTCCACTTAACACCTTCCGGTATTCTTTTTCTGTGTGGTTGAGGTACAGTTCAATTCCTTCGGAACGAAGGAACCACTCCAACAATTGATCGTAAGGGGTCTGTTCGCTTCTCTTGGTCAATTTTTCAATACTGGGAAAATACTTTGGAAATAAAGTTTTAACCGCCCGGTCAATAAGATCATTCGCGACAAAAGCAGCCCCCTTCTGCTCCCCTTCATAGACCAGCTCCACCTTTCCGGTGATGGCCGAAACAATACCCGTAAAATCAGCCATTCGAACCGTTGTAGTCTCATCCCCAGCCAACAAAGACCTGCGCTCCGCAGTACTGACCAAGTTCTCATAGGCTGTGATACTCATGCGCGCACTCACCCCACTTTTCTCATCAATATATTCGTTATTCCTCGCTTCAAATCCAATTTGTTCTAAAATATCCTTTGCCAATTCCGGGACAAAAACCATCGACTGAGCCTCTGGAGCGACTTTGGCTTCTTGTTGGGTAATTTTCTTGGCAACGGCAATTGTAGAAGGATAATGCGTCAAGATTTGAGAACCTATCCGATCTTTAAGCGGGGTGACAATATTCCCTCTATTGGTATAGTCTTCCGGATTGGCTGTAAAAACAAACTGGACATCCAAAGGCAATCGCATTTTAAAACCTCGGATCTGGATATCACCTTCCTGCAAAATATTAAACAACGCAACTTGAATTCTCGCCTGTAGGTCTGGAAGTTCGTTGATGACAAATATTCCGCGATTGGCCCGCGGAATCATACCGAAGTGAAGAATACGATCATCGGCATAGCTCAACTTTAAATGAGCAGCCTTAATGGGATCGACATCCCCAATAAGGTCTGCCACGGTGACATCCGGAGTGGCGAGCTTCTCGGCAAAGCGTTCCTCTCTGGCCAGCCATGAGATAGGTGTCTGATCTCCTTTTTCAGCCATCAATTCCTTTGCATAATGGGAAAGGGGCGCAAAAGGATCATCTGCGATCTCCGAGCCTTCCACAATCGGAATATAGGCATCTAGCAGCCTTAACATTTGTCGGGCCAGGCGCGTTTTAGCTTGCCCTCTAAGGCCCAGCAAATTAATATTATGACCTGATAAAATAGCTTGCTCCAGAGCGGGAATCACCGTATCCTGATAGCCGTAAATTCCTTGGAAAACCGATGCTCCACTTTTTATTTTCGCAAGGAGGTTTTGACGAAGCTCCTCTTTAATCGATCGGGGTTGGTAACCACTTTCCTTAAGGGCTCCAAAGGTTTGTATCGTTGGTTTTTTCATTCGTCTGGAATTTAATGCCTTTATCTAGGACACATTAAGGAAACGGTACTTTTATAAACCTTCGTCTCCGTTGCCCCAAAATTAACGGATTAATCAAAGGAATCAAAGGTTTTAGTAGGTTTTGGGGTTTCGTTAATGTTACATTAAATTTTTAGGTATTTTCTTAATTTATAATAGCTCTTAAATATTAATTATTTGATTTACAGATGTTTACTATTTATATAAAGAAAAAAATAGCCTCAAAGAAAAGCTTTAAATATTCCTAATTTCTAAAAATTATCTTTTTACCTTTGTGAGGAATCACTTTAAACCTAATCATACAACATACTTTTTATGAAAAAAATTAGCCTTTTTTTCTCCCTTTGTAGTTTGTTTTTCTTTTTATTAACACCTGGTTTTCAAGCTCAGGCACAAAAAGAGCAAGCTAAGCAAAAGGAGACCCAACACAACCTTCCGTCTTACCTTGACAACTCGACTACTACCGGTAGCATTAGCACTAAAAATGGAAAAATATCCTATAAAGCTGTGGCCGGAACCATGCCCCTATGGGACACTCGAAAAGAACAGGACACCACTGCTCGCATGTCCTACGTCGCCTATTTTAAAGGCGATGGAAACGACAGTTCTCGCCCCATTACCTTCTTTTACAATGGTGGTCCGGGGTCATCAACACTATGGTTACACTTGGGATCTTTCGGCCCTAAGAGGGTCGTCACCGATGGTGTCAATCACATGGGAGGAGCCCCTTATAAGTTGGCCGATAACCCCTATACCATTTTGGACATTTCAGACGTTGTTTTTATCGACATGCCCGGTACCGGATTCGGTAGAATTGCCAAAGGAAAAGAAGCGGACTACCACAGTGTAGACAAAGACGCCGAAGCCTTTGGAAATTTTATTAAAAACTTTATCACCCAATACAACCGCTGGAATTCGCCTAAGTTCCTTTATGGCGAAAGCTACGGAACATTGAGATCTGCTCTGTTGGCCAGCGTTTTGCAACAGCAACATTCGATCGATCTCAACGGCGTGATTCTGCTCTCTCAAATCTTGGATTATGGAAACTCCGTGGACCGCGCAAAAAGGCACCCAGGGCTCAATAACCCTTATGTTTTAGCCCTCCCAACCTATGCAGCCACAGCATGGTACCACAACAAATTGGCCAACAAACCAGCCGACTTAGAAAGTTTCTTAAAAGAAGTGGAAAACTTCGCCATTACCGACTATAATTTGGCCTTGGCTCAAGGCAATCAATTGGACGACGCCACTTTTAATCAAGTTGCCAACAAATTACATGAATACACCGGGATCGCTGTCGATTATATCAAAAAAGCCAACCTGCGAATGGAAGGAGGTGAATTCAGGCAACAACTCTTAGCCGATCAAGGAAAGATTCCAGGAAGATTAGGAACAGACTACAGCGGCCCCATCATGGATCCGCTTGCGCAAAGCGCCTGGGGAGACCCTCAATCAGATGCAATTGGCAGTGCTTATGTCTCTTTACTAAATGATTACATGCGAAAAGAGCTAAAGTTTGGCGGCACTACCAATTACAAAGTAAGCCTATACGGTGAAATGCACTGGAAGAGTGAACACCAAGGTTCTCCGGGAACGGTCAGTGTCATCAACGATTTGGCCAATGCCTTAAAGAAGAATCCGAAACTACAGGTAATGCTCATGGGAGGGTACTATGATCTGGCCACTCCCTATTTCGAAGGGAAGTACGAATTGGCTCAATTGCCCATTTCTAAGGAACAATTCAAGAACAACATCCATTTTCACTTTTATGAATCCGGTCACATGATTTATTTAAATGAAGGCGTGTTAGAGGAAGCACACAAAGACTTGGTTGATTTCATCAATAAAAACAAGTGACAAGCACGCAGAGATCG
>JAJYSO010000313.1 GCA_021793535.1 Bacteroidota bacterium
TTCCGAGCTCATTAAGTTGAAAGGGGTAGGGGATTATACGGCCAGTGCGGTTGCCTCGTTTTGTTTTGATGAGCCCGTGGCTGTGCTGGATGGAAACGTCTTTAGGGTTCTGGCTCGGTATTATGGATGGGAGGCTCCGATCAACACCCCTGCAGGGAAAAAGTTGTTCAAGCAAAAGGCCGATGAGGTACTGGACAAGGATCGCCCCGGATTGCATAATCAGGCCATCATGGAGTTTGGCGCCCTGCAGTGCAAGCCTCGATCTCCGGATTGCCAAGCTTGCCCGCTGAGAGATAGCTGTACGGCTTTTCAATTGGGAAAGGTGGCACAGCTGCCTGTCAAACTGAAAAAGGTTAAGGTTAAAAAGCGGCACTTGAATTACTTGGTCTTTCAATCGGGTGAGAAGAATCTTTTGATTCAAAAGCGCGTGAAAAAGGGAATCTGGAAAAATTTGTTTGAATTCCCTGTGTTGGAAACCGCTCAGAACATCACAGTCTCTCAATTGAAGGAGCAATCGGATTGGTTGCAGTTGGGAGAAGGCAGAGAATACGCGATACAGCGCTTTTATCCCAAGGTAGTCAAACACCAACTTTCTCATCAAACGTTGTTTATCCAATTTTGGGTCATTGCTATCGATCAGGGCTTTTTTTCGGAGTTGCCTCTTGATACGACTCATCAAGTGGTCTCTTCTAAGGAAATAAAGACTTTTCCGGTACCGGTTGTTATTCAATACTTTTTAGAAGAATTTCTTTAGTTGATATCTCAGCTTTATTTTGTAAATTTATCCGAGTTAATGTAGTTTTGAACCCAAATCGATAAAGAAATTTTATGGCATCACAAGGTACGCTTAATAAAGTCATGTTAATTGGTCATACAGGAGATGACGTAAAATTACACTATTTCGAGAACGGGAATTGTGTGGGTAACTTCCCGTTGGCCACCAACGAGAGTTATATCAACAAAGGAACGGGGGAGCAAGTGGTGAATACGGAATGGCACAATATCGTGGTCCGCAACAAGGCCGCTGAAATTTGTGAAAAGTATTTAAAAAAGGGGGATAAAGTGTATATCGAGGGGCGTATCCGTACCCGTAAATACCAGGACAACACGGGACAAGACCGATACATCACGGAAATTATCGCTTTGGATTTTACCTTTTTAACCCCTAAAGGTCAAAATGGGCCAAAAGATGAGAATGATGCCAGCCGTCCTCAGCAAGGAACGAACCCTACAGCCGGAAATTCGAACCGAGGATCGTCTGACTCCACTGATTACGGTGCTGTGGATGAAGAGGATGACTTGCCGTTTTAATTAAAGTCGAAGATATTGGAATCAGAACCCCCAAGTTTATTGCTTTTTATGGCATTGGACTATTCTGAAATCAGCGGAATACTAGTCCTTATTCTCTTGTTGACCTGTTCAGCATTGATGTCGGGTTCAGAAGTGGCCTTGTTTTCATTGAAAGCTACGGATTTTCCTGAATCTGAGGATGATTACACTCCAAAACAAAAAATTTTACTGCAGCTGCTCAAGCGACCACAGCGATTGTTGGCCACGATTCTGGTTGCCAATACATTTGTCAATATTGCCATCGTTATCCTTTTGGATAACCTTACCGATAAATTGCTGGCTGATGTGGAAGTCGTGCTGTTTGCAGTGGATATGAGGTTTGTTTTAAAAGTGGTAGTGGCAACTTTCTTTTTGGTGTTGTTCGGAGAGATCTTGCCGAAGATTTATGCCAATAGAAAAAATGTTCAATTTGCCAATTCTATGGCGCAACCTTTACTTTTTTTAAACAAGACCTTAGGGGTTTTTAGCCTTCCCATGCGCGCGATGACCAAAGGACTGCAAAGCAGACTGGGACATAAGAAAAGCGGAGTGAGCGTAGATCAACTCTCTTGGGCGCTCGACCTTACTGATGAAAGAGACACCTCTGAGGAAGAACAGGAGATTTTACAGAGCATTGTCTTGTTTGGGAACATAGATACCAAACAAGTGATGCAGCCGAGAACGGATATTTTTGCTGTGGAACTCGGTCAGCCGTTTAAGGAGATTTTACCCGAGAT
This sequence comes from Bacteroidota bacterium, assembly GCA_021793535.1. Lineage (GTDB taxonomy): Bacteria > Bacteroidota > Bacteroidia > Flavobacteriales > Flavobacteriaceae > JAJYSO01. Next base: position 2,067 of record JAJYSO010000313.1, read on the forward strand.
AGTCGACCATGGTTACTCGAGAATACCAGTGTATCAGGACAGTCTTGATCACGTAGAAGGAATTTTATACGTCAAAGATCTACTGCCCTATATGGAGGAGAAGGATTTGGACTGGGAGCCCTTGATGCGCGAACCGTATTTTGTGCCAGAAAACAAGAAACTAGATGATCTTTTAAGTGAATTTAAGCTCAAGAAAATACATTTGGCTATTGTAGTGGACGAATATGGAGGGACCAGTGGGCTGATTACGATGGAGGATGTCATTGAAGAAATCGTCGGGGAAATAAGTGATGAGTTTGATGAAGAGGATTTTGTCTTTTCAAAATTAGATGACAAAACCTATGTGTTCGAAGGAAAGACACCCTTGGTTGATTTTTATAAAATAACGGAGTTAGAGGATTCTAGTAGTTTTGAAGAACACAAAGGAGATGCGGAAACGATTGCGGGATTTCTATTGGAAATTTCGGGAGATTTTCCGAAAGCTGGAGAGGAAATTAAATTTGAACACTACACGTTCACCGTTGAAGTGGTCGATGAGAAGCGCATCAAACAGGTTAAATTTCATCGGCAATGAAATATTTCTGGTTGATTGTGGGACTGTGTGGAATCTTGGGGGGTTGTAAGCCGGAGGTTAAACCCAAGCCCAAAGGATTTTTAGCTTTAAGTTTTCCACCTCCTCATTACCGAACCTTAGCACACTGCCAGTATGCCTTCAAAGTCAATACGATCACCCGTGCGGTCCAACCTTTTGATGAGCGCCCGTGTTTTTTGAATATTGAATATCCGCAGCTTAAAGGAACGATTTACCTGACCTATGAACCCGTGGAAGGGAACCTTAAAGAATTGCTTGAGGATGCCCAGAAATTACCGCTTAAGCACACCATCAAAGCAGATGAAATCATTGGTGATCAATACGAG
>JAJYSO010000314.1 GCA_021793535.1 Bacteroidota bacterium
GGTACGTTATTTTTGGGGAGTAGTATTTTAAAGGCTACTTTTACAGTGTAATGCTGTGGAAAACAAGATCGCTTTTTCGAATATAGATCTCGAGATTGAATAGATTTGAACCTATAAAAATGAATGGAAAATGAAAACTTTTTGTACAGCCCTGTTTTGTCTAGGACTTTTCTTTTATACTGTTGAACTCAACGCTCAAAAAAAGAGCGAAGTGGCAATCGATGGTTTAAATTCCCCTGTGGAAGTCATAAGGGATCAGTGGGGGGTGAACCATATTTATGCTAAAAATCAACAGGATTTGTTTTTTGCTCAAGGCTATCTCGCAGCAAAAGATCGACTTTTCCAATTCGAAATGTGGAGAAGGCAGGCAACCGGAACTTTAGCTGAAATCCTTGGCCCAAAAGAGTTAAAAAGAGACATCAGTGCCCGATTATTTAAATATAGAGGAGATCTAAAAGAAGAACTCAATCACTATCATCCCGATGGAGAGGCGATCATCACGGCTTATGTACAAGGTGTAAATGCCTATATAGAAGAGGCCCTTAATGATCCTAAAAAACTCCCCATCGAATTTCAAACCTTGGGGATACTTCCCGGAAAATGGACCCCCGAAGTCGTGATTTCTAGGCATCAAGGGTTAAAGTATAACGTAAAAGAAGAACTCAACACTGCTAGAGCTGTTGCGGCAGTAGGTCCGGAAAAAGTTAAGCAACTGAGCTGGTTTCATCCCCAAAGCCCAAACCTTACACTGGACACTTTATTGACAAAGGAGCTATTGTCAAAGGATATACTGGAGTTATATAATGTATACAACAGCCGAGTCCAGTTAGAAAAAGACCTCCATGCAGACTTAGGTATAAATACCCCAGATACCCCTTTTTATCGGACAACTGACGTAGATGGAAGCAATAATTGGATCATCAGCGGAAAAAGAACGCAAAGTGGATATCCCATTATGGCCAACGACCCTCACCGTCAAATTTCCTTGCCTTCCTTACGGTATATGGTCCATTTGAACGCTCCGGGATGGAACGTAATTGGTGGAGGAGAACCCACTATCCCGGGAGTTTCCATCGGCCATAACCAATATGGTGCTTGGGGGCTTACCATTCATGTAACCGATGCAGAAGACTTGTTTGTTTACCGATTGAATCCTAATGACTCTACAGAATACTGGTACAAAGGAAAGTGGAAAAAATTCGACCAGATCAAAGAGAAAATTTCCATAAAAGGGGCAAAGGAGAAAGAGGTGGTGCTACAATACTCCGTTCATGGTCCGGTTATCTATACAGATGGGCCACATCACCGCGCCTTTGCGATCAAAGCTGGGTGGCTAGAACCGGGAACGGCTCCTTATCTGGCAGCTCTACGCTATGATCAAGCCAAAAACTGGCAAGACTTCAGGGAAGCTTCCAAATACAATTTACTTCCTGCCGAAAACATGATTTGGGCAGATAAAGAAGGAAACATCGGCTGGCAGGTAGTGGGGATTACCCCCTTGCGAAACCATTCCAGTGGAATGGTCCCCGTTCCCGGTGATGGGCGATACGATTGGCAAGGTTATTTGGATGTCCGAAAACGTCCTCATGATCTCAATCCCTCCAAAGGTTTTTTTGCCTCGGCTAATCAACACAATACCCCGCCAGACTATAATTATCCACATACTGTTGGGTTCAGCTGGTCTGACGATTTTAGAGTCAATCGCATTAACCAAGTCCTCTCTTCCGACACCCTAAGAACCGCAGAAAAAGAAGGGCATTTACAAAATGACCAGTTTTCAATCCCGGCAAAAAAATTGGTTCCCCTTTTAGAAAATATAGCTTTTGATAAGGGACTCGCCAACACCGCCAAACAACGATTAATAAAATGGGATTTTATATTGGACCAACATTCTATTTCAGCGGGCATCTATAACATGTGGGAACGCGAATTATTTGATGCCGCTACAAAAAAATTTGTTCCCAAAGAAATCCAAGGACTCCTTTCTCTACAGCTGACCAAAATCATATCTTGGTTGGAAGCTCCGGAAGATCATTTTGGCAAGTACCCTTATAAAGGCAGAGACCAGTTCCTCAAAGCTACTTTTGAGTCCGCCATCGACAAATTGAAAACCAAACTTGGCAATGACATAGCAGACTGGCAATATGGGCAAAAGAAATACAAGCACGTCTATTTACAAAACCCCATCAGTCAATTATTGCCAAAAGATGAAGGAGAACGCTACAATTTAGGTCCCCTTCCTAGGGGAGGAAACAGCTTTGTTCCCGGTGTAACGGGAAATGCCGATAACCAAAATCACGGGGCTACTTTTCGAATCATCACCGACCTTTCCGATTGGGATCAGGCCCTAATGATCAATTCGCCGGGGCAGTCTGCCGACCCAAAAAGCCCGTATTATGACAATCTGTTTAAAATCTGGCAAGAGGATCGTTATTTTCCCGCTTATTTTTCAAAAGAAAAAGTTGTGGAGCATGCCGATCAGAAAACCTTGCTGAAACCTCTATAAGAATTAGAAGTCAGAACAGCTGCAGTATCCGCTTTTAAAATTTTATAATAGGAAGCGTAAAACCCACTAGGTCTTTTTTCGTAGGTGGGAAGTTCAAAATGTTATGATTGTGCAATATACCTGTAAATTTTAAGTACGATATTAATAGTGAACGCTATTCGTCTCCTTCATTAACGAATGGATGAACCGCTATGATACCCTCAAACTTATCATTCTTCAACACAGCTCCTATTGCCAGAGAACAAGAGGAGCTCATGGTTATTTTTTTCACGACATTGGTCCTTCAAAAATCGCTAGGAGTACTTAAAAAATCACATCCCAGAGATAAGTGGCAAATAGGAAGACCAAGGCAATAGAGGCTAAATTCAATGCAAATCCTGCCCTCATCATTTCAGGAATCGTAATGCGCCCTGAACTAAATACAATGGCGTTTGGAGGCGTAGCCACCGGCAACATAAGATCGG
>JAJYSO010000011.1 GCA_021793535.1 Bacteroidota bacterium
AGAGCCCACACATCGGTGTCCTCTAAATCCACTTCCCCTTCCTCAACAATAAACTTACCCACAGGCCAGTAATAATCTCTGCCGTTGGGTGTAGAACGTTTATCAAATTTTTCCAACCAATGAGCCTTGGCCTGTCGACAAACTCGTACACCTTTTATTTTTGATTCGGATAAATTGGGAATATTGACATTCAATACCACTCCTTTGGGAAGACCCCTTTTTAAAACATTTTGAGCAATTTTCTTGACAAATTTAGAACTCGGCTCAAAGTCTGCATCCCATGAAAAGTCCAATAATGAAAACCCTATTGCAGGGATCCCCATGGTACCGGCTTCTATGGCTGCACTCATCGTTCCTGAATAAATGACATTTATCGATGAATTGGATCCGTGATTTATTCCGCTCACGCAAAGGTCAGGAGTCCGCTTCAAAATGGATCTACAGGCTATTTTAACACAATCAGCAGGCGTTCCCGAACAACTGTAAGCTTTGTGCGTCACATTTTTTGGCAAAGCAATGGGGTCACAAAAAAGAAGATTTCCTACGGTGATGGCGTGGCCTTTTCCACTCTGTTGTGTATCCGGTGCAACGATGACCACATCTCCTATTTCCTTCATGATTTTCACTAAATGACGAATCCCCGGGGCAGTAATACCATCATCGTTGGTGACTAAGATTAGTGGTTTTTTGTCAGTCATACAATACAAGAATTAACAAGGTGCAACACCTAGCGGATTTCTATCAAACAGGCTGCTGATACGACAACCGAACAACAAGAAAATATAAGGCACAGGTGCTTAATACGGCCGAAAATAACGAAATTTTGAGAACTTACTCTCATAACAAGGAGATTAATCAGCTCTTTTAAGAGGAGCATAGATAAAGCTTTCGAGCACACCGAAAAAAGTGATTTTCTTGTTTAGGCGATCCTGTTTCTCTGATAAAATCCTTTGCATCTTTCCCGTTAGAGGGTACAATTCGCTTTTTAAAGAGTCGAACGTCGTGTTTAGAAACGATATCGGGCTATTCTGTTCTCCTCCTCCGGGTCCATAATAAATAGGTGTATCCAACCATTATTCAAGAGGCTCCTTAGCTTTTCATCTTCCTTAATGATTCGATCTACATACGTGCGTGGAGCTTGGATAAGTGTACTCAACCGCAACGGATAATGATACACCTTATCATCTGTGGCCATTAAAGATTGCAGTGGAAGACCCATTTTCAAGTCACTTCCATTCCCTTGAACCACACCATGTTTTCCAGTAATATTCAAGGTGATTTTTGACCCTCCCCCAAAAACATTATTATCCACCGTTGAAAAATAATAATGGTTACTTATCCACTGGCATACAAGTAAAGGCCCTTGCATAATGCCTTTTAAAATGGAGCCCTCTTTATCAAGTGTCCAATCATAAGAACTCAGGAAACAATCGTTATAGATGCCGCTCTTGGAAAGTGAACGCGGCCCGATGATGTAACCGGCGTGACCCGACAACCCCCATTCTGGCCGTGCTTCTGCCCAATTGTTTGCTTTATTTTTAGCTATACCTACCGAATCCCGTGGTTCATCCAACCGCTCTTGAGTCATGGTTTCCTTCACCGCACGCAAATCGGCTTTGAGCCTATGGAGGATTTGCCTATGGCTCTCAGGAACCCCAACATCAAACAATTGCACTTCATCTGTAGAGGTGATGTGCTCTGCAGCAATAAAAATTGTATCCTGTGGGATCCTTATTCCATGTTCCTTTTGAAGTACGGCTCTCACCTCCACAGAATTGGCCAACTTGGCCAAAGCTCGTGCATTTCTCTTACCTGGATTTCCCGCACAGGCACCGCAATCAAGACTAGAGGCATAAGGGTTGTTCGCACTGTGACTAGCATGCCCTGTAAAGACTACCAAAGGCGCAAAAGTCCTCCATCCACAAGAGTCAAATGCTCCTTTGACCAACAGGACTTGTTCGGGTAGAGAAATCTCTTGATAAGCCTCTTCTTCATGGTCAATAGGACTGATATGCGCCTCATGCGACCTCTCCAAACTCATTTTATGCTCCAGCATAAACCGATTTACCTTTGTTGGCCTAAAGGTTCTCATCAACATAAAAAATGCATAATAGAACCCTGATCCCTCCACAAACCCAAAAGCAGAAGGGAGAATATTCTTCATGCGTTTAAGAAAATACTTATAAGCTCCCAAGCGCCTTTCTTCCTCTTGATATTCTTGTGCCTCTTGTCGAAAATTATCTGCGGGCTCTTCATGAACGATATACTTAGAGGGAATCATTGCAGGTGAGGCTTTATTGATCAGTCCACTCTCAGGGTTACAATAATCCATCAGTATTCCAAAGGAACCTGCGGATCCAAAAGTCTCATAGTTTCCACGCTTTTCGAGTTGTCGGCGAAGAACTTCCGATCTACTATCCAAGCAAAAGACCAATTGTGCATCGGGTCTATTTTTCACTTCGCTTTGCTTGGGTTGTTGCTCTCCCTTTAATCTCTCAAAGAACCTGTTCTGCCAAGTATTTTCCCATGCTTCAAGCCAAATATATTTCAGCTCCAACACCTCGTGATTCTCTTTGGGAAGCAAAGCCGGGAGGATTGGGGCATCAAGGCTCTGAGCCATCCAAAGCCGTACGGCCATATACTCGAGAAGATCGATAGGATACTCTTGGTTCCACAAAGAATTGTTTTCGACGCGGTACTTGATATATCCGGTCCATCCAGGCAATGCCACCAAATGCCGCTCTATAATTTTGTGATGATCTTCCGGAGCATACCTCTCCAAAGCTTGAGACAATGCCTCTTCTGGAAGTTTTGGAATGGGTTGATCCAAATGCTTTTTAATATCTTCATCGTATACGATCAGCTTACGCCAAGCAGTATAAAACCCCATTTCCTTAAAAGGCATGGGCCAAGCAGCCATCCCTTCGTCCATAAACAGGGCCAACCATTTAACTGTGAGGCGATCAAGTTCGTGATGTTCGTTAAGGCATTCTACCATAGGATGCGAGGCCAGTAGCATCAAAGATGACTCGGGAGACTCCTTCTTCCCCTTCTCTTGCAATAATTTCTGAACTTCAAGAGCATCAATTCTTCCCTCTTCCCATGCCTGACGAAAAACATTGGCATTGGGAAGTACTTGGGCGCCCCATAAATTTCCCGCTTGTTCAATCGCTTTAAAAAAAGCCATATCCTCAAATCCCGACAAAGGATTAGAAGTCACAAATGAATACAAAGGCCAAGTCTTTCCAATAACTCGGGCGGCCTGATCTATTTTGTGCTGTAATTCTTGTTTCGTCATTTTGAAATTTTTTTATACCGCAAAACGGTCTTTTTAAACGGTTGTGAATCATTGACCAATCTGACATAAAGCCAAGGAAAGTTTTCGTAAATTCCAAGTTTCATGATAAAAAAGCCGATTAAAAAACTACTCCAAATACAATTTGTAATACCGAAAGCGGTTCAGGATGATCGATCATCGGAAGGTCGTTCATAAAGAAAGTTGATCCATTATAAAGTAAAGCGTAAAGTCCTACACTGACAAAAAAAACAACTGGAGCAACAACCACTCTCTTGACCAAAGAAAGATGCTGCTGCTTTATAACATTATCCATTGCTTGACCAATTGTAATTGCCACAATAAGTGTCAAAAAAATACCACCATCTGCGCTCAGCCCTTTTCCGGTTATCCAGGCAAAGAAAAATGCTCCTAAAATCCCCAAACCAAATACCAATACGGCCTGTCGCTTGCGGAGCTCTTTTCGCCTCGGTTTTATGGGAGATATGTGTTTGATTTCTTCTCCTGAGGAAAGAAATAAGTAAGCCTTATAAAATCCATGTAAAATTAAATGCACCACTGCCGCATTAAAAAAACCTAATCCACATTGCATAATCATAAACGCCATCTGTGCAGTTGTAGAGCATCCTAGTTTTTGCTTAATATTCACTTGAATAAGCTTTGCAAACTGGGCCACAATCGCCGTTATGCCCCCAACGATAATCAAGAGCGTCATGGTGTTGGACTTAAAAAATAAAGGAGCTAATAATGTCAATAAAATACCGGCCCCGTTTACAAAACCAGCATGCATTAATGCGGACGCTGGAGTTGGAGAGGTCATGGCAGAAAGCAACCACCGATGAAAAGGAAACATCGCCGATTGGATGGCCGCTGCCACAATGATACACAAGGCCGATGCAAGAAGAACGGGAAAAGAAAGCTCGTCAATATGGGCTATAAGTCCGGTGAGGGTATGTTCATGTGCTGAAAAAGAGAGCAAGGCTATTCCCGTAGCCAAAAACAAACTGCCGACAGAAAAATGGCGCTGGCAATACCGTGCTGCTTCACGTGCCTCTCCCCATCGGGAATCTATTCCAATTAAACGAGACATAAAAAAACCCATACCCAACCAGGCGAGCAAAAGAAGTAAGAGATGGTTTGCAAAAACCAATAAGGAAACAGAAAAAGTAAATCCTAGACTCAGTACAATAAAGCGGTTATAATAACGAAATCCCACCAAGTATCTACTTGCAAAAGTACTGACCACTGCACTGAAAAAAGTAACGGTAGCCCAAATGATTAAGGTAAGGCTGTTAATATGAAAAACTCCCCTCCACTCCCACTTTGGGGGGTTGGGATAATAGGCAACGATAAATCCAATACTTAGAAAGAACAAAAGCCATAAAAAGCTGTAGAAAGCCCTAAAGAGTAAGCTGGAACCTGGATTTTTACTGTTCATAAATGATATCTTACTATTACATAAAGGTTTAACATAAAAACTGTGATTATTTTTGATTCGTCTTTATGCGGTTGCAAAGTAAGAGAATCCTTTTCAATAAAATTTATTTATATTTGCTATGTAATGTATTAATTATTTTTATGGATTACACTTTGAATCAACTGCAGATCTTTTTAAAAGTTGTCCAGCATAAAAGCATAACGAAAACTGCAGAGGAGCTCTACATGACCCAACCGGCTGTTTCCATACAACTGAAAAATTTTCAAAATCAATTTTCCATCCCCTTAACCGAAGTAGTTGGCCGACAGCTATACATCACCGATTTTGGTTATAACATTGCCGATTCGGCAGAAAAAATACTCAATGAGGTCGATGCTTTAAATTACAAAACCTCCGCTTATAAAGGTGAACTTTCGGGGAGGCTACACATCTCTTGTGTTTCCACGGGGCAATATGTGCTCCCGAACTTTCTTTCCGGTTTTATCAACCTACATGAGGGACTTGATCTCGATATTGACGTAACCAACAAACTCAAAGTCGTGGAAAGCTTGAAAAAGAATGAAGTGGATTTTGCACTGGTCTCTGTTCTACCTAAAAAATTAAAAATTAATCAAGAAATCCTGATGCCCAACCGGCTGTTTTTAATTGGGAAAAGCAGGAAGGAGTTGAATGAAGATACCCCTGAAGAATCCATCTTCGAGTCCATGCAGCTCATCTTTAGGGAGCAGGGGTCAGCTACACGAGACGCCATGCAGGATTTTATTGCAAAAAATAAACTACCGGTCCACAAAAGAATTCAATTGGTAACCAATGAAGCCGTTAAACAAGCGGTCATGGCCGGTATAGGATATTCTATTATGCCGGTTATCGGTCTGCGCCATGAACTAAAAAACGAAGAACTGCAAATCATCCCTTTAAAAGGACTACCCATTACAACGAGCTGGCGCCTGATATGGCTCAAGTCGAAAAAGCTATCCCCAGCGGCTAAAGCTTTTCTCGAATTTGTTCAGCAAGAAAAAGAACGCATTATCCGAGAAAAATTTGGGTGGATCAAAGAGTACTGAGCTTATTCTAATCAACCTTGGGTTTCACAGGTCTATACTGCATATCCTCCCACCAGCTAAAAGAATAATGGCTTTTACCCTCCCTATTCTAAAAAGAGGCCTTCCATTTTTTAAAACAAAAGACCTCCTTTGACAACAAAATTCCGTTTTACTTGAATTTTTTATGGTAACGATCAATAGCTTCCTCAATAATCCTGATGGCCTGATCACGACCTTGTAACTTCTCTACTTCTACTTTTTTATGTTCCAAAGTTTTGTACAGTTCGAAAAAGTTCAGCAACTCGTCTTCAAAATGTTGCGATAAATCGGAAATAGAATTGATATGGTTAACGCTCATATCATCATTGGCTACAGCAACGATTTTATCATCGTCTTCCCCACCATCTATCATGTGCATAACACCAATCACCTTGGCCTCCATCAAGCACAAGGGTTGAACATTAATCTGTGAAAGCACCAGAATATCCAAGGGATCATGATCTTCACCCAGCGTTTGGGGAATAAAACCATAATTATGAGGGTACATCATAGAAGAATACAACACACGATCCAAACGGAGCATACCCGTATCCTTATCCAATTCATATTTTGCTTTGCTCCCTCCCGGGATTTCAATTACTGCTTCCACTACTTGTGGAGCTCGGTTTCCAATTGAGGCGTCATGCCAAGGGTTAAAACTCATAGGTTATTCATTATTTGATTAGTAATAAGCCGCCAAAAACAGCCATTATTCCCAAGATTAAACTCGTTAAGGTATAGATGATGAACATCTTATAATTCCCAGATTGCAGCATTTCGGTATTTTCAAATGCAAAGGAAGAAAAAGTGGTATATCCACCACAAAAACCCGTTGCCAAAAACAAACGCCAACCACTATTAAGGCCATCGTACTTCAGATAATAACCATAAATAATACCGATTAAAAAACAACCCAAAATATTGGCAGCGAAGGTTCCTAATACTGTAATGGAAGGCCAATTTTTATGAACTACTACACTGGTTAAATACCGACTCACACTTCCTAAAAACCCGCCAATCCCAATAATTAAAAGATGTTTACCCATAAAACAAATTGCTTTTATGCATTACAGGAGTCATCAGCTAATACAGCGGTTTTGGCGAACTCCATCACCTTTTCGAGTGCAAAAGTATCACATTTTTACAACATAAAAAAATATGATTTTAATTGATAAAACTTCCTAAAATAATCCCTTTAAGGCAAGAATTTTCTTATCTTTAGTTCACAAACTTAATCTACTATTTATGGATGTACACTTTAACTATGTTCATGTTTCAGCCAGTGAGCGTCTTGAACAATTTACCAAAGAAAAGTTGAGCAAATTAGAAGATCATTATGATTTCATTGTCAATGCCGATGTCTATTTCAAAACCGAAAATTCTACTGCCAACAACCAGGGTCGAATATGTGAAATTAGGCTCAATCTTCCGGGACCGGAAATCTTTGTTTCAAACAATGAAGAAAACTTTGATAAGGCAGTGTATAAAACAATATCAGACTTAAAACGTCAGTTGCGCAAACGCAAAGAAAAAATGAAAGCTCGCGCAAAATAAAAAACCTAAAAAGCCGCCAATTGTTGACGGCTTTTTTCAGTATATCCATATCCTAACTCCCCCTCGATAGTTCTTACACCAATTCCCAACATCAAACTGAAATGCTATGCACAAGCCTTTTAAAAGAGCCCGTGATTCTCAAATCATGATTTCCGAATTAATGCTCCCCTCGAGAGCAAATTTTAATAACAAAATTCACGGAGGCTATATCCTTTCTTTAATGGACCAGATTGCTTTTGCTTGTGCTTCTAAACACAGCGAAACCTATTGCGTCACGGCTAGCGTGGACACTGTTGACTTCTTGGCGCCCATCGAAATTGGAGAACTGGTTACCTTAAAAGCTTCGGTCAATTACGTAGGGAATAGCTCCATGGTAGTCGGTATCCGTGTGGATGCTGAACACATACAAACGGGGCAAAAAAAGCACTGCAACTCCTCTTACTTCACCATGGTCGCCAAAAACAAGGACAACGAAAATGTAATCGTACCGGGATTAATCCTCACTTCCAATAAAGAAGTGGAGCGCTTTGTTCGAGGCCTCACTCGTCATGAGTTAAAAGGACAATACAAAAAGGAATTCAACAGCATAGACTTCAGTTCGAGAGATCTCTTTGATAAATTGCGCAATTTTCGCGTTAAACTGGATTTGAAATCTTAACTTCGGTTCTAAAACCACATCAATCCTAAATTTTATAGTGATGCAAAAGTTTACCTTCCTGCTGTATTTATCCTTAGTCTTTTCGTTGGTCTCGTGCTCAAATGAATTGGTACATACTTGGAATATCGACAATTACGAAATCATTCGGGAAAATGGAAAAGAATCCAGTTACCGCAATATTGGTACCCTTACCTTTGACAAAGAAGGTACCGGGCATTTCAACTATCAAATCATTGAGAATGACTTTATAGACAAATCCAAGTTTACCTGGGAGAAAAAAGAAGGTTATATCCTGATCAAGCCTGCCTCCAATTCTTCCGAATCTAAACTGACCAAGGCATGGATTATCACAGAAGATAAAGCCAAAAAGCAAATCTGGAAATCAACAGACGGTGATTATAAGATCCAAATCCTAGAACTGAGCAGGAATTAAAAAGCCGTTTTGCATAACCTTAAGCCCCATTTATTACGAAATAAACCGCAGATTGATTAGTTTGCAATAGTTCAATGACGTCCCCATGAAAAAGATCACTCGAATTTTCGACATTGCTTATTACCAACAAGAGAACTTTCCTTTGGAAAAGGCTTTAGCCACCAAACGCAATGGGCAATGGCAGTTCTTGTCGACAGACGCCTATATTGCAAAAATCAATCAATTAAGCCGAGGGCTACTGCAACTTGGTATAAAGCCAAATGATAAGATTGCGGTGGTGACCACTTCCAACATTATGGAATGGAATATTCTGGATATGGCCATATTGCAGATCGGCGCACAAAATGTACCTATTTACCCTACAAATACTCCAGAGGCCTATCAATATGTGTTAGAGCATAGCGAGGCTCTTTATGTTTTTGTCTCGGATGCTGAGGTACTGGAAAAAGTGAATGCTGCCCGTAAAGGATCCAAGGTAAAAGAAGTGTATGGTTTTTCGAAGTTGAAAAATTGTAAGGATTGGACTGAAATTTTAAATTTGGGGAAAGATGAGAGCTTACAAGCGGAAGTAGATCGTCTAAAAGCGGGGGTCAAACCAGAAGATTTGGCCACCTTAATTTACACTTCCGGAACCACCGGCACGCCTAAAGGTGTAATGTTATCCCATCACAACCTCGTAAGTAATGTCTTGGATAGCGCCCCAAGGGTACCTTTTGAAACCGGAACTCAAGTGGCTCTGAGTTTGCTTCCACTCTGTCATGTATTTGAACGTATGCTGATTTATCTCTACCAATATTTCTCCATCTCGGTGTATTATGCTGAATCGATAAATGCAGTGGGGGAAAATCTAAAAGAAGTACGCCCGACATTTATTACGGTGGTCCCTCGGGTATTGGAAAAAGCATATGGCAGTTTTGTCAAAAAAGGAGGCGCAATGACAGGAATGAAGCACAAACTTTTTTTATGGGCAATTGCAGTGGCCAAACAGTATGAACCTTTTGGGCATAACTCGGCCTTATACAAACTAAAGCTCAGTATAGCCAACAAGCTGGTCCTCTCAAAGTGGAAAGCAGCCATGGGAGGACGAATTGAATTGGCCGTATCGGGAAGTTCTGCGCTCTCCCCTGATTTAGCCAGAATCTATGCCGCCTCTCAAATGCCTGTGATCGAAGGCTATGGGCTGACAGAGACTTCTCCTGTTATTGCCGTAAACACTACAAATAAAGATGATTTCAAATTAGGAACTGTTGGGAAACCCATTCCCAACGTAGAGGTTAAAATTGCTAAAGACGGTGAAATTTTGGTCAAAGGCCCAAATGTAATGATGGGTTATTTTAAAGATGAAGAGAAAACCAAAGAGGCATTCGATCAACAGGGGTATTTCAAAACTGGCGATATGGGAGAAATCGATAAAGATGGCTTCCTAAAAATTACCGGAAGAAAAAAACAAATGTTTAAAACCTCGGGAGGCAAATACATTGTACCGGAACGTCTTGAAGCAGAGCTCGAGAAATCCAAGTTTATCGAACATGCCATAGTTGTTGGAGAAGGAAAAAAGATGCCAGCTGCACTTATCCAACTGGATTATAACTTTGTGGAATCTTGGGCAAGGCGCAAAAATATAGATATTGACTTTTCGGATTTAAATAAAGTTTGTGAGAACCAAACCATCATTGACCGAATTCAAAAAGAAATAGAAATTAGCAATAAGGATTTTGGACACTGGGAACAGGTAAAAGCGTTCCGATTAACACCCAAAACATGGAGTATTGAAGGAGGGGAACTCACCCCTACATTAAAAATCAAACGCAAAAATGTATTGGAAAACTTCAAAGACTTATTTGACGACATCTACAAAGAGGACTAATCGACACCTTATGGTTAAAAGAAAAAGTCCCACTCCACATCAAAACACAGTGTAACATCTTATCTTCTGCTTTGCTTATTTTCAAGCCTGAATCAGCAGATCTTTTAAAGCTTTATCCACTTGAGTAAATCGGAATTTAAAATTGGTTTGCTCTATCTTTGGGCTGGCAACCAGTTGACTGGACAAAATCATAGCGGACATTTCTCCCACTAAAAATTCCAAGACAAACTCAGGAATAGGAGGCAAAAGTAGAGGTCTTTTTAATATTCTGGCAATCTTTTTCAATAAATATCGCTGCTTTACCGGACTCGGCGCTACCCCATTAAACACACCATCGATATCATTTTGCAAGAGGTACATGAACAAGGATACAAGATCTTCAATATGGATCCATGACTGCCATTGCCTTCCGCTTCCCAGACAGGCCCCCATATAGTTCTTAATCGGTTTTTTTACTTGTTCCAAAAACCCTCCATCAGGAGCTAGAACCAGTCCTATCCGAACCTTGGTAACCAATATACCTAACGCTGTAAACCGATCCGCTGCAGCCTCCCACCTTTGCACTACATGGCCCAAAAAATCATCAGCTCTGGCCGGAGTGTCTTCGGTGTACAAACGTGATAGAGAGCTAGGGTAAATTCCAATCGCACTAGCGGAAAGAACCTGGTTTACATCGTTTGCATGATTGGAGAGCAGATCATAAAGTAATCTTCCTGTTTTTTCACGGCTGGTTAGGATCAATTCCTTTTGCCTTTTAGTCCAGCGTTGGGCGACGCTGGCTCCTGCCAAATGAACGATCTTAGTAACACCCTCTAAACACTTTTTTTCAACCTCTCCACTTTCAGGATCCCAGAAAAACCCTTTTAAAGTGGGCTCCCTTTTAATCTTATTTGGATGCCGAGTCAGATAGTGCACCTCCACACCCATTTCCCTACATAATCCCAATAGATGACGCCCTATTAAACCTGTCATTCCCGTAATCAAAACCTTCATTATACTAACCCATCTTTCTCTCAAAGATCCTGATTAAATAAATATAGTGTCGTTGATTTAATAGGACTTTAACGATCAAAGTGAACGCCCTACTCCCGTATAAACAAGGAGTGGGTTTTTACACTACGTTTTAGAAGAGGGAATTGATTTGACGGTTTATTCATTCCGTCAAATAAGACTGCCTTATGAAAAACTTTTACTGTAGAAATACTCCTCAATGCGGGGGGCTAGTCTACAACTATCTTTTGGGTCTTTATCAGACCGTGTTGATCTTGGAAACGTACGATGTAAATTTGGGAGGACAATCCTGAGATATCAATACTCGTCATCCCGGGGTGTAAGTTCATTGATTTTACTTCCCTACCAATAAGGTTATAAATTTTCACTGATACCGGCTCCTTTGCATCGATTAGCAAATTACCATCACGAATAATCATCTTTTGTATTTCTACCCCCACTTCTTTTTTAGACGAAGAGGTTGCCGTTGTATTGCTGTAAGTGTAAGTAAAGCGCAAGCTGTTTAAAATATGTTCAGTAGCGGGGTCAATTTGTTGAAATTCAAATTCATAAACCAGTTCACTCCCTGAATTCCCGATCTCCTTTTTATTCCAAAGTCTACTCTCCCCAAGGTCAAATGTGCCAAAAGAAGGGATCGTATAATATGCGGGACTACTCATGGGATAAACAAGACCCGCTCGAATGGCATGGTGGCAATCCCCGCCAAAACACAACTCAAACTTATCTCCATCAGTGTTCCTTATCGCAATTACTTTTAACCGTACATTAATCGGCACATCCGACTCATTTCTGATCTTAAAAGCCAAGCTGGCACCGGAAGGATCTAGCGTATTGGTTTTAATAAGATCATCCTCTTCCAGCCGGCCAATGTTGGTTAAGATCGAAAACTGGGCATTGACGACGAAAAAAGAAAGAAGAAAAAAGAAAAAGAAGAGAGTAGTTTTTTTCATCTATATGTTTAAGTTGATCATTTCATGTACATCTACCTACCGGAAATTTTTCCTTTATTCCTATCGAACTCCTATAGTTGTTGAGCAAAAAAGATACCAAAGGTGACAAAACAGCTACCGAAGGCCGGTCATTAAAACATTTTCTGCGTTCTCAAAGTTATAAAAACAATAGTAAAAATCTCTTTTAAATTTCTCATCTACCACATTTTATAACTCAATTCATGTTTAAAACTTGTATTTTATTCTAAACTTAAAAATATAAAGCCTTCATCAGCTCCCCTTTAGTCTAGAGAAAGCGAATTGCAGAAGGCTTGATTCTATTCCTTTTTATTACTTTTATCCTGTAAAAATCGAATCATATGACTAACAAAAGTAAATTATTACCTACTGTTTTATTCTCGTTACTGTTATCGATCGGACTCTTTGCTCAAAAGGAAAAAGAAACGGAATCTGCGTTCAACAAATATGAAGCTTTTAGTCCGCTTTTTATGACAGAAATGGCAAATTCTTTTAACAGTGCTACCGGAAATCCTGGCCCTAATTATTGGCAGAATCAAGCCAACTACGATATCGAGGCCACTTTGGACACCCTCAACCATAAAATTAAGGGAAGTGTCACCATTACTTACGCAAATCACAGCCCTTATTCTTTGGATTATCTCTGGTTACAAATGGATCAAAATTCATTTCGAGAAGATTCTAGAAGTAAAGCGCTCTATCCCGCCGATGATCGCAACGGGGTCAGAACGCCAACAGAAGGTTTTGAATTAAGTCGGGTTGAAGTCAATGGAAAAACTGCAGATTATCTTGTCAATGACTCGCGTTTGCAAATTCGCTTAGCTACTCCTCTATCTTCCAAGGACGGGAAAGCACAGATAACGATTGATTATTCCTATACGATTCCTACCCATGGGAAAGACCGTACCGGAAGGGTAAAAACCAAAAATGGATGGATCTATACCATCGCCCAATGGTATCCTCGAATGGCTGTCTTCGATGAAGTTGAAGGGTGGAACAATATCCCCTATTTGGGCACAGGGGAATTTTACCTCGAATACGGAGATTTTAATTACGAAATCACCGCGCCCGAAAACATGTTAGTTGTAGGATCTGGGGTTTTACAAAACCCTAAAAAGGTCTTACCAAAAGAGCAATTAAAGCGCTTGGAGGAAGCTTCCAAAAGCGACGAGACCATTACGCTACTCTCTAAAGATGAAATGTTAGCAGGCACTCATCATGCAAAGGGAAACAAGGGGATGCTCACTTGGGAGTTCAAAATGAACAACAGCCGAGACGTAGCATGGGCCGCCTCCAAGGCCTTTATATGGGATGCTGCACGCATCAACCTTCCCAATGGGAAGAAGGCTTTAGCACAATCGGTATACCCCGAAGAGAACTCAGGACAGGACGGATATGGACGCTCCACAGAATACACTAAACACTCCATTGAAATAAATTCAAAGAATTGGTATCCTTATCCCTATGAAGTGGCTACAAATGTAGGGGGGCACGAAGGGGGAATGGAATATCCAGGACTAGTGTTCTGTAGCTATGAAAGCCAAAACGAAGACCTTTGGGGAGTGATTAATCACGAATTTGGACATACTTGGTTTCCGATGATTGTAGGTTCTAATGAGCGCGTATATGGATGGCTAGATGAAGGGTTGAATACTTTTATCAATGATATCGCTGACCAAGAGTTCAATAACGGAGAATACGCTGGTGACCAACGTTTCCAAGCAATGGGTTCTGTACTCTTTAACGATCAAATGGATCCTTTATTTACAAGAGCTGACGTTATTCATGATCAATATAATCTTGCTTACGAAGCTTATTACAAACCCGCATACGCTCTTCATGTACTGAGAAATGTTGTACTCGGAAAAGACCGCTTCGATTACGCCTTCCAAAACTACATTAAAACATGGGCCTATAAACACCCTCAACCTTGGGACTTTTTCAATGCCATGAGCAATGCTTCTGGGGAAGATTTAGGATGGTTTTTCAAAGGGTGGTTTATGAGAAATTGGAAGAATGACCAAGGGATTGAAGAAGTAGATTATGTAGGTGGAGACCCTGCCAAGGGCGCTTTGATTACGCTTAAGAATTACGGGGAAATGGCGATGCCTGTCGATCTTGAAGTCACTTTTGAAGACGGCTCTTCTCACCGTAAGAAACTCCCGGTAGAAATATGGATGACAGGGTCAAAATACATCTACCACATGGAGTCCGATAAAAAGATCAAAGAGGTTGAAATCGATCCGGATCATTTAGTCCCAGATGCCAACCCCGGAAACAATAGCTATAAGAAATTAGCTGCTGCGCCCGCGGACCAAAATGTGAAGACTATTCTCACTAGCTATTTGAACGCAATTGGAGGAAAGGATAATCTGGAGGGGATTAAAGATCTGTGGAAAGAAGCTGAAGCAACCATTCAAGGCACCGCACTCACGTTTATAAAAGCAACCAAAGCACCGGATAAATATTTACAAGAAGTACAAGCCTATGGAAACACGCTCCAAAAGATAACCATTAATGGAGAGGAAATCCACTTGTTCAGCCAAGGAAAGGAACAAGAAATCAATTCAGAAGAAAAAGAACAGATCAAGACCTTGCTCAATGAGGAAGACTACATCGAGCTTCATCTAAATGAAGAAGGCTATAATTTTGAAGTATTGGGTGTTGATACTTTGGAAGGAGACTCGGTTTACGTGGTTCAAGCAAGAACCCCTGAAGGTCAGCTATCTAAACACTTCTACTCCACCGAAAGCGGTTTAAAAGTGGGAGTAGAAGATGCTACTGGAAAACGTACGACTTATGCAGATTACAAAGAGGTAAAAGGTGTAAAATTGCCTTTTGAAACTACGCAAAATATAAATGGAACACCAACAAAAATGGTCGTGAAGGAAATTAAAATCAATGAAGGGCTTCCCGATTCAACCTTCAATTGATTCTTATATTTTTTAAAGGCATAAAATCATTTAAAATTAGAAAACTGGGTATACATTTGTATCCCAGTTTTTGTTTATCATGGAAAAAGAACTTAACAATGCTCTAAAAATATTAAAGGAAGGATCTCTACTGCTCTACCCGACAGATACGGTATGGGGGGTCGGTTGTGATGCTACTGCTGCCCAAGCGATTCAAAAAATATACCGTCTAAAAAAGCGCCAAGAAAGCAAAGCACTCATTTGTCTAGTATCCGACTTTGAGATGCTTCAAAATTACGTGCAAACCATTCCGAAAAACTTAAAAGAAATTTTAGATCAGCAGACCAAGCCCACTACTGTCATTTATACCCACCCAAAGGGCGTTGCAAAAAACTTAGTTGCTTCGGATGACACCCTGGCAATCCGCATTTGCAAAAACACTTTTTGTCAAGCGCTAATACGAGCTTTGGGCAAGCCTATTGTCTCTACATCGGCCAACATAAGCGGGGAAGCCACGCCAAAAAATTTTAGCCAAATTTCGAGTAAAATTAAAGGGGGTGTAGATTATGTTGTAAATTTGCAAAGAGAAACAAGGTCTTCAGAACCTTCAAAAATCATCAAAATTGAAGGGGATGGTTCCATAAAAACAATTAGGGAATAAGATAACTAGCATTCATGAATACCGAAACAGATTTTCTGTCCAAACGAGTTTATCCTGAGGCCCTGACTCATCCGGCTTTCCAATATATTTCCGATGCAGCGGATGCTTTGGGTCTGCCGACTTTTGTCATCGGAGGATTTGTTCGTGATTTTTTTCTACAACGACAAACCAGTGATATCGATATCGTTACCTTGGGAAGCGGAATAGCATTGGCTCAGAAAGTGGCAGCACTTCTGCCCCATAAACCAAAAGTCAAAATCTTTAAGAATTACGGCACAGCAATGTTACGGGCCTTTAATGGAGAAATAGAGTTTGTGGGTGCCCGAAAAGAATCGTATCAAGAATCTTCTCGAAATCCAAAAGTGGCTCCCGGAACTTTGGAAGATGATCAAAACCGTCGTGATTTTACAATTAATGCTTTAGCCCTACAATTAAACGATAAAGACTTCGGACAATTACAGGATCCATTTGATGGACTCAAGCACCTTCATATGGGACTTTTACAACCTCATTT
>JAJYSO010000315.1 GCA_021793535.1 Bacteroidota bacterium
TAAAAAGAAAAGTAGCTGTCTCGAGGTTTTGAGACAGCTACTTACGTTTTTTATGGCTTTTAAAATCGATACCGAATACTGAGTGCAAAATCGGGGCCGAAGCTATTGTATACATCGTAATTGACCAGAGCAATTTCCGGTCTGAAATCGAGAGCTAGTTGTAAAGGGATGTCAAAATTGTATTCGATTCCAATATCACCCGCGACGTTGACAAAAACACCATCATCATGTCGGTGATCTTTTTTCCTTGAGTCACTAATACTCCCAATTCCTCCTCCGACTCCAGCATACCAGTTGAAGTTACCATCCAAATGCCAGACCCATTGATAGAGGCCGACGAGCTTTACGGCATCAAAATCGCTGTTGTTCCGTAAGCCCAGGTCGATTTCTAAACGGTTGTTATCAAAGAGTAAGCGCTGATAGGTGATTTCGGGACCAAATCCTTCTCCACCTCCAATTCGTAATCCTAAAGCATTTTCACTAATGTTTTGGGCTTTTGCACCCATCCCAAGTAACAATATACCTAAAGAAAGAATAAAAATTTTTTTCATGATGGAACTTTTAAGTTAGAACCACAAAACTTCTAAATTTATTGATAGGAGCCTGTTAAGCTTTAGTTAAGCCTTCCTATGGAAGGATTTAATTTTTTTGTGGCTGTGGGTCCTGAGGAAGATGCAGTTTATAGCGGTAGAGATTTTGCTCATATGCGCTTTTGATCGTAGAGTCTTTGGGATAACCGATGGCCGCTAAATGTTCGAATTTAAAGGTATGGGTTTCTTCACTCTTCCCCAATCCGATATTCTCAGCAAAGAAGCTTTGGACTTCCAAAACTTGCTGTTGTGGCAGAATTTCGACCGGATGTAAAGGGTCCGATCGCAGCTCAATGGAAAGGCCAATTCTCAGTTTGCTCGATAATACTTGAGGATATACCGTATCGGATAGTATATAGTTTGTAAATAAGCTTCCCGATAGGCTTTCAATAGTGTACTTAAAGAACAGGGTAGCCTTTTGGTTATGGAAGAGGTAACTTTTGGAAAGAGAATCTTGCATCTCAAAATTTTTCTGATGATCTGGCGTATTTTGTTTGATTAATATCAAATTTTTAACCGGGAGTTTGAGCGTGTCTTCAATAACCGGAAGATAAAGGTTGATGTTTCCGTTGTATACAATTCGATTACTTACGTTATGCAACATCCCATTGGCCAGTAAGTTGGTCATAAACAAGCGTTTTTTTGCCGGTAAATTCGAGGAGAAACGAAAACCTATACTCTCGAATTCAGTGACAGAATCTTTTGTTTTTAAGGTTTCCACCAGGGTTGTATCGCCGAACTGATTTTGATATTGCCAATAGTTACCGAGTTGTGCAGGAAAGAAATTTGCTGCTCCTTCCTTTGGAAGGGCAAGACCGAATTCATCATTGCCAGAACAACTGGCCAATAACAGGATAAAAAGAAGGGCAACAGGAAACCTAGGAGGCATAAAGATTGTGCTTAATTGTTGAATGCTTTCTTTATTCTGGCCAATCGACGTTTCGATTCTCGATTTTTGATAGTTTCTCGCTTATCGTATAGCTTTTTCCCTTTGCAAAGGGCTATTTCAAGTTTGGCTAATCCCCTTTTGTTGATGAACAGACGCAAGGGAATGATCGTGAGCCCTGTGTTGCTCACTTTTTTTTCAAGCTTTTTGAGTTCTCTCTTTGTCAGTAGCAATTTGCGTTCACTGCGCGGATTGTGATTAAAATGTGAAGCATGAGAATATTCCTGAATGTTCATATTGATAGTATAGAGCTCACCTTTATGAAACTCACAAAAACTCTCAGCAATATTTGCCTTACCTTCACGAATGGATTTGATTTCAGTACCTACCAGCTGAATGCCCGCAGTATATTTCTCGAGAATTTCATACTGAAACTTCGCCTTTCTATTTTTTATGTTGATGGCATTTTTTTGCATAGGGGCTAAATTACAAAGGTTTTTTTATACAAGGGAACCTAAAACACACAAATCTTTAGCGTAAAAGACAAGAGTGGCCGAGCTTGGATTATGCTCTATTATTGAAGCGGGATGAAGAGAGACCTTTGGGGTGAAAACGAGGTGTCGAGTCCCGAATTAAAGGTTAGGGAGGTATATTTAGGCAGAGTAGTTCTTGAGGAGATCTTGGACTTTGGTCATAACAGGGGCAAGTTTTCAGGCCTTCTTACTATCCAGAGTGGGAATGTTTTGTAAACCTTTACGGTATTGTGAAAAAACAATGTACCTTTACGAAAATTTGGACTATTTTGTAATTGTAACGATGTTAAGTGAGCAAGTCATGCCGCTTTAGAGATGGTCAGAAAAAAGCATCAGAAAGCACGTGTAGGAAAGAGTAGGGTGGGGTTCAGTTGGTTTTGGAATGAGCGTAGAGTGAAAGACTTAGGCGAAAAAATATACCTGACAATGATGGGTATATCGCAATTTTAACTGCACTAGAAAGGACCATTATTTTGCCTGGTTAAATCAGGAATACATGCGAGAGTGATACAAAATAATACCCGATTTAACGATTTTTTCCAATTTTAGCTATATGATCACATTCACTTCAAACAACTTTAAAAAATTGAGATCATTTTTTTTTAAAGCAATTTGTACGGTGTTGGTCCTGATGTTTTTGAGTTGTGAGTTGATCAAAACCAAGCAACAACCTACCACAAATGTAGCCCGGATTAATGATACTTATTTAAGCAAAGCCGATATCTCAACGGTTCTTCCAAAGAATCTGTCGCCAGAAGACAGTGTGATCTTCGTCAAAAACTATATGGATAAATGGGCTATCAAACAATTATTGTTGGAAAAGGCTCGCAAGAATTTGCCCGAAGAACAACAGCAGGAGTTTAATGTCATGGTCAATAATTATCGGCAGGAATTGTATACGGAGGCTTATAAAGACATGATTATTGAGCATCAAATGGATACAGTTGTAACGCCTGAAC
>JAJYSO010000316.1 GCA_021793535.1 Bacteroidota bacterium
TTCATACTGGTTTAACATTAATATATACCTCCGATCCTTAAAAAATTAAGGAATCCCCAAATCGGTATTTCATGTACCATTCGATACCGATAAATAACAAAATGATGAAAATGATTGCAAAAACAACGGCTTGCCAATATACTTTTTTGTCAAACTCAAAGGTTTCGGGATGGATAGAAAACTCCGAATAAACATTGGGTGCGATGCGTAGATCGGGACGGAAAAGCGTGACTCCCTGTATAAAGTGGTTCCTCAATTTCCGGCTATTTCCAGCGTAGTAACTATAAGCCACATCCGGATGAAAAGGTCGTACCTTTTGTTCGTTGCCTTTCAGAAAAACTTTTAAATACGCCTGACGATAGGTTGCATCCCCTGTAAACTGTAACTTTGAATCTATAAAAACATCATAAACAATATGATCGTTTGATGAGATTTCGAATTGGTCAAAGCGCAAGCTTTCTTCAGTTCCATCAATCAATTCATAGAAAACACCTTCACAATTTACCTTGATATGGCGAATTGATTTCCTTTTCCGACGTTTTAGAAAGCGTACAACAAAATAGCTTAGTACAATAAGTAGCGGGTAATAAATCATCCCGAACGCAAGGAGTTGCTCTCCGTCAATTGTATGATCTATAAAAAATAAAATAGGAAGAAAGTAGAATAATAAAACAATCAAACCCAATAGGGAAAAGAACACGAAACGGATACACCAGGTGACCAACCAATTCGGCTCGGATTTTATTTCATGGAAATTATCTTCTGTGAAATTGCTCATGTTATGTTTTATGATAAACATTCCAAAAATACCTTATTTTGAATGATATAGAAATCCTTGAAAACAAGGATTTCTATTTTACTAAAGCTTTTATATTTTTAATGTCTAGTATTATAATTTGTTGAGATGCAGATTCAAGTCGTTATTTTACTTTTTCACCTCTCTATATTTCCTCTTTTTCTCCATGCAGATAATGAACAGAATCTTTATGTCTGGAACAGAGCTGGTGTAGCTGTTTATGCAGAGCCGTCTAGTTCTGTCGCTGTAGATACGCTCCAGTATGGAAGTGCAATCCATATTATAGAAGAAGGAGAGGAAGTAAAGATACCCTTGTTTAGATATTCTTCGGACACGATATCCTATATGTATAATTTCTCTTCAAGGTGGCTCTATATCGAATTTAGCGATGGACAACGAGGATATGTCTCTAACACTTACTTATTACCCTATCCTCCGACGACTACAGAAGTAATGAATAATTATTTCGGGCAGCTGTCAGATATAACTGATCAGCGAAGTGTAGGCCAAACTGAGAAGTTTTGTAGCCAAATGTCTTATATTTATAAAAATGGAATCCAATATATTTATACCGATTTAGGGCCTTGTGAAGCTTGTGGACAGAGTCTTACGGAAATTATACTTCCGGAATGGACATTGCAGCAAGCCTTTGTGTTTATAACTAACTTTAATAGTCAACTATGGGATATGGATGGAATGTCCGTAAAAAACTATTTGGAACAGGTAACTTTCACAGAAGTAAAAGAAAGCTATCCTGCACGATTTCAATGGGAGCATGTTTATGATATGGTAACCTTGACCGAAACGGAAAACGGAGTTGAAATACGAATATATACAGTGTTGTGATTTTCATCTTCACTTATTTACGAATCTGCATAAACTCCGCCTTTCGATCGCTGAATTGAATGATTATGTCTTCTGGATTCCACTGGTCGTCCTCCGTTTTGCCAGACCCCAACGAGATATAGTCAACTACCCGCTCGTCTTTAATATAATATTCACATCGCCAGATGGATTGTGTATGGTGGTTAATGGGAATATGCTTTACCTCTTCGAGCGCATAGATTATTTTCCCATATTGTACAAAATAGAGTTCAGTATAGAGCTTTTCCTCTCGGTAACTCAATATTTTTATAGCTTGAGTATGTATATCTAAAGAATCGACCATCCAAAACTCTTGATAACCGTTAAAATCTGTAGCCGCATCAATATCCGAGTTAATGGTGTTGAAATACACCTCTTTCAAGTCTTGTATGGGCGCTTTTAATTCTTCCAATGACGATTGAGCTCTTGCAAAGGCAAAGCTTATCATCAGTATGCTAGCAACCAGACCTAATGTTTTTAACCAAAAAGAAAATAAATGCATTCTATATATTTTTATATTCATTTATTGCACAGATGTTTTACACCTTAATCTACCTTTCTTATCGTAATCCAGTCAGATTTCGTGTTCAGTCTTTTGGGTGCAGCGGGATGATAAAGATCTTGATATTCGCCAATTTCAGTTTCTTTATCTGTCATAAAGATAAAATCCCAACCATTTTTTTCATCTTGATAAAATTCCCATTGGCTCATTAAATCCTTCATCACAGTCAAATGAGGATACTTCTTGAGAAGTTCTGAAACAGAAGAATTGGGGTTCAACCCATTTGTCGTCTTTATCTGCGGGTGTGCTGCAACCAAATAAAGCAAAGTGTCTGTATCTAAAGCAGGAATAAGGCCCAAGACAATCTCATCTTCCCAATAATATAAATAGGCAGGACTTCCGCCTCCAAAACCAAAAAGGATTGCTTCGCTTACCTCTTTCCGGAATCCAGAAAGAAACTCTTCTGCTTCGGAAACAGTCATACCAAGCTTAATCGAGCCTATACGCTCTTTATCGATTTTGAATTCGTCAAAGCGGAAACTTTGTTGTGTTGCGGTCTGTGCGATTCCCCAGTGAACAAAACAAGATAGTGCCAGCAATATCAAAATAAGATGTCTTGTATTTTTCATTTTACTTCTCTCTTAACTACTAAAATCAATCCATCCACTTTTTCTTCGTTCTATTTCAGCATCGCGTTTGTCCAATTCATCGTCTGTGGGTGTCACTTCTTCGCCTTGGGTATTGATGTAATATTCCCGACCGTCTTTTTTAACTTGAGCTATGCCAAAAGC
>JAJYSO010000317.1 GCA_021793535.1 Bacteroidota bacterium
GAAATGACAGATACTACAAAAAGAGCAGCTATGAGTTTCCAATAATGTCTAAACAATCTCTTGATGTTCATGTGTAAATCCTTACGTGACAAAGATACAAATTAGGGCAAGATTTTGAATTTTATCCTTAAAGCTTTGTTATTTCTCTCCTCGGCCTATCCCTCTCCATACCAGAAGCCCTTAATCGGTACATTCCCAAAGCCTATTTCAGAAGACCATAAAATCCTAAAAACGTTAAATCCGTTCTATTCCATTTTTTTAAGACCGGCTAAACACCTATTTTTGCGTGTTTTTAAGTGAAATAATAGAACTATGAGTCCATTTTGGATTAAAACCCTCCAGCTCCTTTTGAGCCTATCCATTTTAATCGTATTGCACGAAGGAGGGCACTATACAGCGGCCCGTATTTTTGGTACCCGGGTCGAAAAATTCTTCCTCTTCTTTGATGTGAAATTTGCCCTGTTCAAAAAGAAAATTGGCGAAACAGTATACGGCATCGGCTGGCTTCCCCTCGGGGGCTACGTAAAGATATCTGGGATGATCGATGAGAGTATGGATAAAGAGCAAATGAAAAAGCCCCCCCAACCGTGGGAGTTCCGCAGTAAGCCCGCATGGCAACGACTGATCATTATGCTCGGAGGAGTAACGGTCAACCTCATTTT
This sequence comes from Bacteroidota bacterium, assembly GCA_021793535.1. Taxonomy (GTDB): domain Bacteria; phylum Bacteroidota; class Bacteroidia; order Flavobacteriales; family Flavobacteriaceae; genus JAJYSO01. The sequence continues at coordinate 663 of JAJYSO010000317.1, forward strand.
AGGTTTTGTTATTTTCATGATGATCCTGTTCCACTGGGGAAAGGATTATGTCCGTCCGGAGGGATTACCTGATGGATTTGCCGTATCCCAAACCATGAAAGAAATGGGATTTAAAGATGGAGATGTCGTAACTGAAATTAATGGAAAGCCCATTGATAATGTGCTGAATATCAATACGTATCTGATGGTCAGAAACATCAGTAGTGTAACCACACAACATCAAGACGGAAGCGTTGAGGAAATTAGTATTCCTCAAAACATAGGACACGCCCTTTTCGAAAGAGGGGAAATTCCCGCCTTTGTGCCCGTATCCAACGCGACGATCGATAGTGTTCTTGCGGGAAGTCCAGCAGAAAAAGTCGGACTGACCAAAGGTGATCGCATCGCAAGTGTCAATGGTGTTGCGGTCCATAACTTGGCCGAAATTAATACCATTCGAGATGCTGATAGCACAGGAGTCTTGCAATTAGGAGTGGTAAAGGGCTCGGAAACAGCCACAACCTCGGCAACAGCGCCCAAAGAAGTCAGCCTCGAATTAGCCGATGGAAAAATGGGCGTTATGGGTACCATGGACGTAGCCGTGACTCACAAGTCCTACAGTCTGGGAGAAAGTATTAAAGAAGGTTTTGGCTTCACCTATTGGACTTTACACGATTATGTAGCCCAATTTAAATACGTCTTTACCAAAAAGGGAGCCTCTCAACTGGGCGGATTTGGTGCCATAGGAAACTTGTTTCAACCCACTTGGGACTGGAAGGGATTCTGGAACACAACGGCTTTTATCTCCATTATCCTAGCCTTTATGAACATTCTTCCCATACCCGCACTGGACGGCGGCCATGTCATGTTTTTACTCTATGAAATCGTCACGGGTCGAAAACCCAATGAGAAATTCTTGGAGTTTGCCCAAATGATCGGGATTATCATCCTGCTCGCCTTGGTGTTGTACGCAAATGGAAATGACATTTACAGGTACTTCTTTAACCAGTAAGCTCCTCCTGGCATTTTTTTCGTTATGAACAAAGGAGAATGAAGTTCTTGTAAAGCGGGTCACGTAATTGGGGTAAGATTATGATCTCGATCATTTTTTAAATCGAACAAGAATTGTAGCTTGTGTACCAAACCCAAAACAAAGATGATGAAAAAACGTGTTCCCGTATCTAAGATCATGTCAGAAAACCCGGTAACTCTGGCACCTCACCACTCTTTAACTGAGGCTGAAAATTTATTCCAGGATTATCATATTCGGCACATTCCCATTGTGGAAAACGGTCAGCTTATTGGCGTCTTAAGCCGATCCGATATATTGAAAGTCAGTTCGACAGAATTCGACGAAGAGGAAAATAAAATCGAAGCTATTGTCTTTGATCAATTTACCATTCCTCAAGTCATGACCAAACACCCTGTTACCGTGACGGCCAATACCACCATCCAGGAAACAGCACGAATCTTGGCATTACAAAGTTTTAATGCCCTTCCTGTTCTCGATAAAGGCAAATTAGTCGGGATTGTAACCTCTACTGACCTTATCGGATATTTGTTGGACCAATATTAAAACCAAATCTAAAGTAGGTTTTACCTTACTTTATAAACCGGATCGTCAAAGGATAACGAATCTCCCGCACACCGTCCCGAGCACGCAGACCGTAAAGGATGGGGAAAATAATATTCAGCAGTCCTAAAATCGGAAGAAGAACCAATCCCACTAAAGCAACAATCAAAATTGCAGCGACAATGTAATACAGAAAAAGGCTGATCTGAAAATTCACCACTTCTTTCCCCTGTGTGTCCATGTCTTGTATTTTATCCTTGTTCACTTGCCAAATAATGATCGGGGCTATAATTCCGCCTAGACCCGAAACGATAAATAAAAGCTGGCTCAAATGCAAAAACATGAGGGTCTGGTTGTCTTCTTTCAGTACTATTGGGTTTTCCGTTACTTCCATGAGGTGTTGGTTTTTAAGAGTTTAGATAGCAATATAAGAAAGTTTTTAAAATTGACACTTATTGTTTTTATCTTTGTTCCATGCTATTAGATGAAACAATTGTGGCGCTTGCCACTCCTGCAGGAAGTGGAGCCATCGCTGTCATTCGCGTATCGGGGCCCCGGGCAATCGAATTGGTGGCTCCCGTTTTTGAAGGAAGAAAAGGGATCGATCTGCAAGGGCAAGCATCGCATACCCTACAATTGGGGTACATCAAAGATAACCAGCGAATCATCGACGAAAGCCTCGTCTCTGTCTTTCGAGGTACCCATTCATATACTGG
>JAJYSO010000318.1 GCA_021793535.1 Bacteroidota bacterium
ATCTCAAAAAAGAAGGAGAAGGAATTTGGACACCGCCGACTCCTTGCACCCCTTCTACGATGACCGAAGAAAAATCATGCTTTTTAAAGGCCTCTATTACGCCTTGTTCATCATTGAAATCGGCAAAAACTACATTTTCTGTTTCATTAACAGGGGCCAGTATCTTTCTATTATCGGTAGCTGCTACTGCCACTGAAGTACGACCGTGAAAAGCTCTAGAAAAAGCCAATACTTTCTTTTTTCCATTATAAAAAGAAGCGAGTTTTATGGCATTCTCATTTGCTTCCGCTCCGGAGTTCACCAAAAACAATTGGTACCGTTCATATCCGCTAAGCGTTCCTAGCAATTGCGCTAACTCCTTTTGAGGGGCAATATGGACAGCGTTGGAATAAAAACCAATCTTGCCCAATTGTTTGGTAAGACTCTCAATATAATGGGGATGTGAGTGACCGACGGAAATTACCGCATGGCCGCCGTATAAATCCAAATAGCAGGTGCCATCTTGATCCCATACCAAACAACCTTTTGCGTGGTCTGGGGTCAAATTAAGCAAGCTGTACACTTCAAACATTTTCATGATTAATACGCTAAAGGTTTAAGATTTAATCCTGTTGTTTCTTCCCAACCAAACATCAGGTTCATATTTTGTATTGCCTGGCCTGAAGCCCCTTTTAAAAGGTTATCCACAGCGGTGTGAACCACCAACATATCTTTATTCTTCTCGAGCTGGATCACGCACTTATTGGTATTGACGACTTGTTTCATATGGATGGGCTCGGTAGAGATCTGCACGAATGGAGCTGTTTGATAAAAATCCTCAAAAAGTGTAATAAGCCTATCCAGAGACCAATCACAGCGCAGGGTTGAACTGACAAATATTCCTCTTGGAAAATCACCTCTCCAGGGTACAAAATGCACCGACACTTCGGTTTGATTAAGCTGCTTAAGGTTTAACGCGATTTCATCAATATGCTGATGAGTCAGCGTCTTATAGGCGGATACATTGTTATTGCGCCAAGAATAATGTGTAGTTGGTTTTGGTGTGACACCTGCCCCGGTACTTCCCGTTATTCCGGTAGAGAATACCTCGGTCAACAGTTGATGTTTTGCCAAGGGCAACAATCCATACTGCAGACCAGAGGCAAAACAGCCGCAATTTGCAATTTCATTCGCCTTTTTTATGTCTTCTTTGTAGATTTCAGACATCCCGTATACGAAATTTCGTTCCCCAAAATGGCCATCCAATCTAAAGTCATTCCCCATATCGATAATCTTTACAGAAAGGGAGATCTCATGCTGCTCCAACCAAGGTCTACTTTGTCGATGTGGAAGACATAAAAACAAGAGGTCAACCTCTTCCTTGATTTCATTGGAAAAACACAGCTCAGTATCTCCAATTAAATCGGTATGAAGAGCGCTGATCTTCTTGCCCGCATGGTTTCGGCTGGTCGCAAAAATTAATTCTGTTTGTGGATGATGAAGTAAAAGACGGATCAATTCTCCGCCTGTATATCCTGTCCCGCCAACAATACCTACTTTTATTTTAGCTTTCATGTTGACCGGTTTGATAATAAATATTCAAGGCATTGGCCACAATCTTAGAAAAACCTTTGACGTCCGCTCCACTCCACGCATTGTTCATCTCTCCATATTGCGCAAACTCATTGGCCATCAAATCATAAGGAGATTCGATTCCATTCAGCACAAACCGATAGGGATAAAAAGTCACCAAAACTTTTCCGCTCACCCGTTTTTGCGTGCTGGTTAACAAACTTTCAATATCCCTCATAACCGGATCCAAAAACAGGGCCTCGTGCAACCAGTTCCCATACTGCGCCGATAACTGATCCTTGATCATCAATTGGTTTTTCGACAAGGTATGCTTTTCTAACAAATGATGGGCTTTGATGGCCACCATAGCAGAAGAAGCTTCAAACCCTACCCGACCTTTGATGCCGATGATGGTGTCTCCCACATGTATATCTCTTCCGATTCCAAATGCGGAAGCTTCTTTTTCCAAGGCCAAGATGGCCTTGGAAGGATGGTCAAAGACTTGATCATCCAATCCCACTAACTCCCCTTTTTTGAAAATGAGTTCATGGCGTTCCGCTTCCTTCTTGGTCACTTGCGAAGGAAAAGCTTCTTCGGGAAGGTAGTCTCTAGAGGTCAACGTTTCCTTTCCCCCGACTGAAGTTCCCCAGAGGCCTTGATTAATGGAGTATTTAGCCTTTTCAAAATCCATGTCGACCCCGTGCTTTTTTAAAAAAGAAATTTCTTCCTCTCGGCTCAACTTTTTGTCCCGTATCGGGGTAATAATTTCCATCTCCGGGGCGATGATCTGAAAAGTCACATCAAAACGCACCTGATCATTGCCTGCACCGGTACTGCCGTGACAAATTGCATCCGCACCTACTTCCTTAGCATACTCCGCTATACGCTTGGCTTGAATACTTCGTTCAGCGCTTACCGACAAAGGGTATGTGTTGTTCTTGAGTACATTTCCGAACAACAAGTATTTAATACAGGTATCATAATACTCTTTTATGCTGTCTACACACGTATAGGAGTATACGCCCAAATGCTTGGCCTTTTTTTCAATTTCCGAGATTTCCAGAAGCGAATAGCCTCCCGTATTGACGGTGATGGCGTGTACCTCATAACCCAGCTCACGGGATAAGTACAATGCACAATAGGTAGTATCCAACCCACCGCTGTAGGCCAATACGACTTTCTTTTTCTTCATTTTATTTTATTTTTTTATGGGGATCAAACAACATGGCTGTACACAGACAATTCTGCCGCCCTTTACTTTGTAGAATCTGATAATTTACGCAGCTTTTGCAACCTTCCCAAAACTTGTCGTCTTGTGTCAGTTCTGAATAAGTAACCGGTCGATACCCCAAGTCACTATTGATTTTCATAACTGG
>JAJYSO010000319.1 GCA_021793535.1 Bacteroidota bacterium
TATTTATTGCAACAATGTTGCTATAACATTTTAAAAGATGAAACAAAAGAGAAATACCATAGCAAAAACAAAGATTCTCGATCTCATTAATACCGCTGAAGTTGCCCTGTCTCATGCAGAAATAGAGACCTTATTGGATGGGTTATGCAACCGGGTCACTATCTATCGTGTTTTAGACAGGCTGGTAGAAGAAGATCTAATCCATAAAGTGGTTAATCTTGAAGGTGGCGTAAAATATGCAAAGTGCCATCACGCCCATACCGATTCCGCTCATTTGCACAATCATATCCATTTTAACTGTGAGAAATGCCATCAGGTTACTTGTTTGGAAGAAATTGAGCCACGCTTTCAACTCTCTGATCAATATCAGGTCAATGAAGTGAATTTTGTCGTTTCAGGTTTATGCCCGGCATGCAAATAAAATAAAAGCATGGCCCCCGAATAGAGATACCAGACTTCCCCTTTCCTATTTCATATTACCGTATAGCTTACTGGCACTCTTTTTTATAGCCCATTCCAAAAGGAATCCATTTGTGGATAATATCCATTCCTATAAGAATAGAAGTACATTCAATAATCAGATACCTATAGAAAACCTACTGCCCTATTTGATTTGGCACACCCCCAACTCCTAGATTTAGTCTTTTTGGACAGGTTTGTCAATAAGGGCAGTCTCATTTTAGGAAAGCGATGATTAAACAAGCATAGGTTACATCCGATTTCCCGCTTCGTTATATTTATACTGATAACTACGCAAATCTTTATTTCCAAATTTATAGCGAAGCAATAATTTGATTTGATTATTGGTGAAGGTATTGGAAGCCATCCGGATTCCATTGGAATACGTATAATTACGAAACCGATTGGATTTAAAAACATCCTGCCCGCTTACTGCAATATTGAGCTTGTCCTTCAATAAAGAGAGACTTAGACGCAAATCCAAGTAATTTCGGGCGGCGTTGTGGTCAAAGGTAGAGACACCGGCAAAGAAATAATAATAATTGGCATTAAAGCTGAGATGCGCTGTAAGTTTAAGGGTGTTATTCAGATTGAAATAGGCGTTGTTTCCGCTCAAAGATGGAGGCACTTCCGGGAGGTAAGAAAGAGAGGAAGCATAATTATAATTAAAAGAAGTCAAGGATTGCCACCCCTTCAGTTTTGTAAAGCTGTAAAAAAGGCTAAGGCCATAGATATCGCTTTGTGCATAATTTTCTGGCTGTTCATAAATGATAGCGGAATGAGGATCGGCAAATTGTAAGGCTCTAAATTCATCTGTGGTATGGGTATAATACAGTTGAACATTCAAGCTTTGATCAAACAGGTAATTCAGCTCTAAATTATTGGAAAACGAAGGGGTCAGCTCCGGATTTCCCACACTATAAGAATAAGGGCTAAAGTCTGATCGATGAGGATTCAAAAAGGTAAAAAAGGGCCGATTGATCCGCCGTCCGTAGTTTAAGGTAAAGTTGTGTTTTGAATTTAACTTATAGGCAATATAGCCTGTTGGAAAGAACTCCGTGTAACTACGCTTATTTTTTCCCTCTCCTGATCCGGCGTCCCCGCGGGTTTGCGTCATTTCCGCCCGTAGCCCCAACTGTACCTCCCATTTTTCACCAAAACTTCGATTCCCCGAAAAGTAGGCACTATGGATGCGTTCTGTATAACGAAAGATGTCACGGTCCACCATTTCTTCGGAATCGGGAAGAAGATAGGTAATATCACTTTTCAAGTTTACCCAAGACACATCCACCCCATAATTGAAAAGATAAGTATTGGTGGGATGAGTCATGTCTATTTTCAAGTAATACCCTCGATTGTACTGGAAATGATTATCATCTAAGACCGCATCCGTATCTCTAGAAATACCTTGTCCTTCATTGGTTTTTTCAATAGCGTTCCGATTGTTCTGTCGTATGGTTTTGTCCAAGAGATCGAAATCTAAACGTAATTTCTTTTGTTCCGAACTGTCCATCTTGACAATCAGGTGGTAGTTCAGCGCATACTTCCGCCCCTTGTCTATAACTTTGCTACTGCTTAACGCTAGAGAATCCCGTTCTTGATCCAGGTTGAAAAATCCGATTTCATCCCGGGCCATTCTATCCGCATCACTTTTAAAGTAATCCACTTGAAAGCCAGAAGTTAGCCATTCCTTAAATTCATAGTCGACACCGAATTTAGGATTGAAATAGGTGTTCTTGGGAAAGAATCGGGTTTCCCAGAGATATGTTTTATCAGGATACTCCATCTGCTTTTTTACAGTAGCCAATGGGTTATCCTGTATGATACTGATGCCGGCTCCCAAAGAAAGTTTGTTTTTTTGATAGTAAAAGTTATCGCTTAGGCTGTAGGAAGTATAGGTACTTTGCCAACCCGAAGCGGTGGAGCTGTTATACCAATGGTCACGTTTTGACTTTTTTAAAACGATGTTGACCAGCCCTGAATTGCCTTCAGCAGAATATTTGGCCGGGGGATTGGTAATGAGTTCGACAGCTTTAATTTGGTCACCATCCAGCGTTTTAAGATAGGTTAAAAGCGCTTCACCCGATAAGCGAAGGAGCTGCCCATCCACCAATACACGAACGCCTTTTTTCCCAATGATGGAAACAGACCCCTCCTGTATCAGCAGTCCGGGAGTTTGCTTAAGGATTTCAAAACCATCAACGCTTTTAATAGGAAGACGATCCACATTAAATCGCAGCCGATCGGCTTTTTGTTCAATTAATTTTTCTTTGCTTGTAATCAGCACTTCCTTTAAAGCAATAGAAGTCATTACCGCTATCTTCCCTAACTCAATATCACGATTTACTTGTAAAGACTGACGCCATAGCACGGTATCAAATTGAGCGATCTCCAATGTGTATTCTCCCACTCTTGGCTTTAACTCAAATTCGCCGGAAGCATTGCTGAGTGTAGCATTTATCACT
>JAJYSO010000320.1 GCA_021793535.1 Bacteroidota bacterium
CAAGAAGATTGCAAAGCACCCCTTTACTCAAAAATCTCTCTACCTTTATCCCATAAAAAAACTTCCTCAAAATAAGGAAGCCGTCTCTTCCCACAACCAAAACAAACAAGTTTAAAAGTTAGGGCTCAAGTTTGATTTTTTGTAGAATTCATCGATGATTTCGATCACCTCTTGCTCGGTATCGACCAAATGCAATAAATTGATATCCCCGGGGCTGATGTTTTCAAACTGCTCTTCGATCACCGTTTTTATCCAATCCATAAGCCCTTTCCAAAATTCACTCCCGACTAAAATAATGGGAAACTTATTGATCTTATGCGTTTGGATAAGGGTTACCGCTTCAAACAGTTCATCAAGAGTCCCAAAACCTCCGGGCATCACCACAAATCCTTGCGAATACTTCACAAACATGACCTTTCGAACAAAAAAATAATCAAACTCTAAATTTTTATCGTGATCGATATAAGGGTTTTGATGCTGTTCAAAAGGTAGATCTATATTGAGCCCAACCGAGGTTCCTTTAGCAATATGCGCTCCTTTATTCCCCGCTTCCATGATTCCGGGGCCTCCTCCGGTAATGATTCCGTATCCGTGCTCCGCAATCTTCTCTGCAATCCGGGTTGCCAATTGGTAATACTTATCCTCAGGTTGTGTACGAGCAGAGCCAAAAATGGTCACACAAGGGCCGATCTTTGACATTCTTTCGTAGCCGTGCACAAATTCACTCATAATTTTAAACAATGCCCAGCTATCATTGGCCTTAATTTCATTCCAGCCTTTAATTTGCTGGCCCTTTTTCTTAACTATACTCATAGACGTAAATCATTAAATTGTAGCGTTCCGCTTTTTAAAAAAAAGCTAGGCAACATACGGATTCTTTTTAAAATTTCAAAAATCCTTTTCCTTTAACTGGAAAGTTCGCGTTTTAAATACTGGGCAGTGTAGCCTTTCCCTTGGCGGGCAATCTCCTCCGGAGTACCTTGAGCAATGATCTCTCCTCCCGCTCTGCCTCCTTCCATTCCCATATCGATGATATGGTCCGCCAACTTAATCACATCCATGTTGTGTTCGATGATCAAGACGGTATTTCCCATATCCGTCAGGGTGTTTAAAACTTCCATCAACACTCGAATATCCTCAAAATGCAGTCCTGTGGTCGGCTCGTCCAAGATATAAAATGTATTCCCTGTAGAGCGTTTAGAAAGCTCCGTTGCCAATTTTACCCGCTGGGCCTCTCCCCCAGAAAGGGTAGTGCTTTGTTGCCCTAAAGTAATATATCCCAACCCAACGTCCTTTAACGTTTTTAACTTCCGGTAAATGTTAGGCACAGCTTCAAAAAATTCAGTGGCTTCCTCTACCGTCATCTCCAGCACATCACTAATCGATTTTCCTTTATAACGAATTTCTAGGGTTTCTCTGTTAAAGCGTTTGCCTTGGCAGGTCTCGCAATTGACATGCACATCGGGTAAAAAATTCATTTCGATGACTTTTAACCCAGCCCCTCCACAGGTTTCACAGCGTCCTCCTTTGACATTAAAGCTAAATCTCCCGGGTTTATAGCCGCGAATCTGTGCCTCTGGAGTCATTGAAAATAATTGACGAATTTCAGAAAACACCTTTGTGTACGTTGCCGGATTTGACCGCGGGGTACGCCCAATCGGGGATTGATCAATAGCGATGACCTTATCCAAATGATCTAAACCTTCTACACTGGTATAGGGTTGTATAGGTTTAGTTCCATGAAAATAGTGGTTGTTTAAAATAGGGTACAAGGTCTCATTGACCAAGGTGGATTTTCCGCTCCCAGACACCCCGGTAACCAAGATCAGTTTACCCAAGGGAAACACCACATCGACATTCTTTAAATTATTTCCACTGGCTCCCTTTAAAACAAGTTGTTTTCCATTTCCTTGTCTTCGCGTCTTTGGAAGATCGATCTGCTTTCGACCGCTTAAATAATCGGTAGTGAGGGTGTGCTTTTGAAGGGTTTCTTGCGGCGTGCCTTCACTGATGATCTCTCCCCCGTGTTTACCTGCAAAAGGGCCAATATCGATAATGTAATCCGCATGTTCGATCATCTCTCTGTCATGCTCCACCACAAGCACGGAATTTCCCATATCACGAAGTGCCTTTAACGAAGCAATAAGCTTGTCGTTGTCTCGCTGATGAAGCCCTATACTGGGCTCGTCCAAAATATAGAGCACCCCGACCAATTGTGATCCTATTTGTGTAGCCAATCGAATCCGTTGTGCTTCCCCTCCCGACAAGCTCTTAGATCCTCTAGATAAAGACAGGTATGTCAACCCCACATCCTCTAAAAAACGAATCCGGGTACGGATTTCCTTGATGATATCCTCGCCGATCTTTCTTTGTTTTTCATTTAGTTTTTCGGGCAAATGCTCAAACCATCGACTCAAATCAGCAATATCCTTATCGGCCACCTCCGAAATATTAAGCCCGTCCAACTTGAAATAGAGCGATTGTTTCTTCAATCGACTCCCCTCACATTCCGGACACTGCACTTTGTCCATATACTTTTTCGCCCACCGGCGAAGCTTAGTCGAATCGTTGTTGTGATAGCTTTGTTCAATAAAATTGGCCACACCTTCAAAATCAATCCGATAATTTCGTTTAACCCCCAACTGCTCAGAGTCCACCTCGAGTTTCTCTTTCCCGCCATGCAAAAGCAAATCCAAAGCTTCTTCAGGAACATCCTTAAGTTTATCGGTCAACTTAAAATGGTAACGCTCCGCCACCAATCTGAGCTGGTGATAAATCCAATTTTTTTTAGGGATGCCATAAGGCTCAAGCCCCCCTTCCGCAATGGACTTATTTTTATCTGGAATAATTTTATCCACATTGACCCTGTATACTATCCCGATCCCGTTACAATGTTCACACGCACCTTTTGGCGAGTTA
>JAJYSO010000321.1 GCA_021793535.1 Bacteroidota bacterium
TTGAAGACTGGCCATAGGCCCTGCTTGCAAACGTCCTTCTACGGCAAACAGGTAACTGAAGTTTGCATGTAGCCCGATACTGGAAATATCTCCAAGATCACCAGTAGGGAATGCTAAATTACCACCCACTTTCATTTGTTGTTCTTGAGAATGCGCATAATTAACAGAAAACAATACGATTCCGACAATTAAAAGTAATTTTTTCATAACTATAAATTTTATAAATTGGTTATATCAATTCACTGACAAATTTAAAATCTATTCTCATTGCTGCCATATTATTAACTCTTATTTAATAAATAATTTGTGAAGTTGAGAATAATATTCTAAAAAATTAGAATAAAGACAATTGATTGATTGCCCCTTCGTGTTCGAGCAGCCATTCCTTTCTCCAGATTCCGCTCGCATACCCCGTCATGGAACCATCACTGCCGATCACGCGATGACAAGGAATCACCACCCATAACGGGTTTTTACCATTGGCCGCAGCCACCGCACGAATGGCCTTGATATCCCCCAATTGTCGAGCCAGCGCGGCATAGGAAAGAGTAGTCCCATAGGGGATCTCACACAAAGCAGCCCAAACCTTTTTCTGAAAAGGGGTGCCTTGAGGAAGTAAAGGAACGGAAAAGGTGCGCAAATTTCCCTTGAAATACGCCTTTAACTCTGCCGCACAAGTTTGTAAAGTATACAATGATGAAGTTTGTTCCTCCTGCAACTTCCCATCAGTGACTGTTATTTCGGATATGCCGGCTTCGTCCCCATAGATATGAGCCGTTCCCAGAGGCGTTTGAAGAGTTGCTTCTTCCATGTGTAGCTGTTAAAGTTTATTCACTATCGGGAGCGCCGTTCTTAAGGATCAAAAGACTGTCACTCTCCTTTTTGAGGCGACGTTTAACCCGACTATAAATGCTGTCGTTCATCTTCAGATGCTCTGCATAATACGCCGTACTCTGGACCAATTGTACGCTGTCGATATGGTATTTCTCAAAAAGCAACTGCTTGGCCCGCTTTCCCCCATACTCATCAAATTTCTCTGCATCTATACTTCTGGCGGCATCAATTTTGGCCAGATCAATCAACACTTCGACCATAACCTTATCCGAGATCAGATTCGCCGGTTTCTTCATCCGTTCTACCTTTTGACAAGCTCCCATAAAAAAGAGCAACAAAAAAAGAAATCTAAAAGACATAGGATGTGGTTTTATCTTCTTGATCTAGCACAGGTTTTACAAAAGTAAAACATTAAGCGTGGTTTTTATATTCTTTTGAGAACCAACTTCTCACCTTCATACTCAATACCCCAAAAAAAGCTTCTGAAAAAATACCAGAATTCATTTTCGATTCTCCTTTTATCCGATTGGTAAAAATAATAGGGACTTCTTTGATCTTAAAACCCAAAAGATTGGTTTTAAACTTCATTTCAATTTGAAAAGCATACCCGACAAATTTGATCTTATCCAAATTGATACGCTCCAGGATTTCCCGTTTGTAACAAACAAAACCCGCGGTAGCATCGTGAATTTTCAGACCGGTCACCAACCGAACGTATTTGGAGGCACTCCAAGAGAGTAAAACCCTGCTCATCGGCCAATTGATGACATTGATGCCGGAGCAATACCGCGAGCCCACAGCCATATCCACATGGTCCTGCTCACAAGCTTGGTATAGCCTAATTAAATCCGCAGGGTTATGCGAAAAGTCAGCATCCATTTCAAAAATATAGGCATATGACTCGCGTAATGCCCATTTGAAGCCATGGATATAGGCCGTTCCTAATCCCGCTTTTTCTTCCCGCTTTTCTAAAAACAAACGCTGCGGAAACTCCTTTTGTAAAGCCTTAACCCGATCGGCAGTTCCATCGGGAGAATTGTCATCTACAATCAGTAAGTCAAAGGAAAGGGGAAGCCTGTAAATCGCCCGAACGATTGCTTCGATATTCTCGATTTCATTATAAGTCGGAATGATGACGAGCCGTTTTCCCATGGGACGTATAAAGCCAATCCGGCCGGCCAGCTAGACAACTAGCCTTGCCGGAGATAATCTTAATCTACAGGTTTTTATTTTTGCATATTTTTGGCCTCGATACTCAGCGTAGCATGAGGCACCAACCGCAAGCGTTCTTTGCTAATCAACTTCCCGGTTACCCGACAAATCCCGTACGACTTATTCTCGATTCGAATCAATGCATTTTTAAGGTCGCGGATAAAGCGCTCTAACCGGAAAGCCAATTGGCGATTGGACTCCTGGCTCATCGTCTTGTGACCATCGTCGTATGACTTAAAAGTGGGCGCCGTATCGTCCGTACCGTTAAAGCTTCCATTCTTATAGACGCTTTTATACAGCTCCAACTGCTTCTCGGCCTCCACAATCTTCTTTTCAATGATGATTCTGAACTCCTCTAACTCTTCATCAGAATACCGTACTTTAAGTTCTTTTGCTGCTTTTGCCATTGTTAATTAATTATGTTTAGTTAATTCCAACCGGGTGTGAATATCGTCAAATTCCACTTGCACACCCTTTTCTAGAGTTTCTACCAAATCTAAGCTTTCCGATAAGGTTTCACTCTTAATGTATTCCAAATTATTTTCAACCGCTTGTTTAATCTTTTCACTTTGCTTGATTTTCAAATCAATTCGATCTGTGACTTCCAATCTGCTGTCTTTTCTCAGGTTTTGAATGCGGTTGATCAATTCCCGAGCAATTCCTTCATCCTTGAGTGCTGGAGTAATGTCCACATCCAAGGCTACAGTCAACTCTCCATTACTGGCCACCAGCCATCCTTCAATATCTTCTGAAAGAATCTCGACCTCCTCCAAACTGATCTCCTGCTGCATACCTGCAATAGTGATGCCGAGTTTACCTTCTGCTTCTATTTTGGCAATATCCTTGGCATCCAAA
>JAJYSO010000322.1 GCA_021793535.1 Bacteroidota bacterium
CGTGGGGGATCTGGGTATGGCCGGTGCAGCGTGGGCAACTACCCTTTCCTATGTCTTCTCCATCGTTTATATCACCTGGTTTTTTACTTCTGATTTATCCGAATTAAAAATCAGCCTTTCGCACTTGGGTTTGGATTTTTCATTGATAAAAGAAATCGGTGCGCTCGGCTTTGTCACCTTATCCAGACAAGCTGTGGTGAGTTTGGTCTATTTGATCATGAATAATTTGCTTTTTGAATTAGGGGGAGAATCTTCTGTGGCTGTTTATGCCATTATTGGTCGCATGCTCATGTTTGTACTTTTTCCGGTGCTCGGGGTCACCCAAGGGTTTTTGCCGATTGCCGGTTATAATTACGGCGCGGGAAAACCGCACCGTGTACACCAAAGCATCAATAAAGCAATTTTGTACGGCTGTCTTTTAGCCTTATTTATTTTTGGCGGGATCCAGTTCTTTGCAGAAGAGATTACCCGAGTGTTCACTGACGATGCTCAAGTTTTAGCTGAAGCCCCCAAGGCGATGCGTTGGGTATTTGCAGCCATACCCATAATTTCTTTTCAGTTGATTGGGGCCGCTTATTTCCAGGCTATTGGAAAGGCCCGTCCGGCTCTTTTACTCACCTTAATGCGACAGGGATTTTTCTTTATCCCTTTAGTGCTTATCCTTCCTCGGTTTTTTGGGGAATGGTCCGTTTGGGTCGCCTTCCCGCTTGCTGATTTTCTATCTACTTTGGTCACAGCATACTTTTTAAATCGCGAGATTCGAAAAGATCTGAAACCCAAAGAGGTACGGTGGGAGCAGGCTTTGTAGGGCCAGGGCCTCTTTGGCCGTTTTACTAGGAGAAAGGGGGCTAACGGGCTTTACCCATCAAACTTTTCCAAGCGCCTGGGAACGAGCCAAAAGACGACGAAAAAGGTCAGAATCCCAAAAATCACCATTCCGTGAAACACATTTTGGTTGGCGATGTTGAAACTCTCCCTTACAAAATGTTGTGCGTCTTGACTTAAGTGAGGCAATGAATTGAGAACATCCTTGGTTTCTTTGGGAAGATCAAAGCCGGAGGTATCAAATTTATGAGTGTAGGTCGCATTAAAGATTGCTCCGAAAATGGCTGCCCCCAAACTTTGTCCCAAGTACCGACCAAATTGATTGGCCCCAGTAACCACACCCCGTTTATCCCAGCCCACCACAGACTGAATTCCTACGATGGTAGGCGTGGAAAGAAGTCCGAACCCAGCGCCCAAAAAGACCATGTCCAAAGCGATTAAATAGATGTTTTGTGGCCAGGGGATGAGTAGAAAACCTATGCAGGATAAAATGACGACGGTGGCTCCAATCAACTCGGTATTTCGAAACCCGATTCTCAAATAGAGCTTCCCCGATAGCGCTGAAGCGGTAGGCCACCCAATGCTCATGGCCGAGAGGACCAGACCGGACAGTATAATATCATAACCCAGAGAGGCTTGCAAAAAAGTGGGAAGATAAGTCTGGGTTCCCATCATGGCGATCCCCAACCCCACGACGGCTAAATTGGAGCCTAAAAAAGTAGGATTCGTCAAAACCCATCCAGGTAAAATGGGGGATTTTGCCTTTCGTTCTACAAACACCGCCACGATGATTAAGAGGATGGTAGCTGTTAAAAAAATAAGACTATACCACGAAATCCAAGGCCAAGTTTCTTTGTCTCCTGCATTAAAGAAGAGGATGACTGCTGTTAAGAGACTGAAAATGGTTAGGGCTCCCCAATAGTCAATGGATGCTTTTTGTTTTGTAATTTTTTCTTTTAAAAAGATGGCAATTAGCACAATGGCGATGATCCCCATGGGTAGGTTGATCCAAAAGATCCACCGCCAATTGAGATATTCGGTCAGCCCTCCTCCGATTACTGGGCCTAAGATGGCAGAAATTCCCCAGACACTGGAGAGCCACCCTTGAATTTTTGCGCGCTCTTCAATAGAATAGATATCTCCAGCGATTGTGGCGGCTGTTGCCATAATGGATCCGCCTCCAAGACCTTGTACTCCCCGAAAGACAATCAAAGAGTAGATGTCCCATGAAAAAGCTGCCGAAGCCGACCCGAGTAAAAATAAGGTGATCCCGATAATGAGAATCTTCTTGCGTCCGTACAAATCCGCCATCTTTCCATACAAGGGAATGGTCGTGGTTTGTGTTAATAAGTAAATGGAATATACCCAGGGAATTTTGTTAAAGCCTCCAATGTCTGCTACAATTTGGGGAATTACCGTAGAAATAACAGCAATGTCCATGGCGGCCAAAAACATGGTCAGCATCAGTGCTGCCAAGATCCAGTTTCGTTTGAGTTCAGGTTGTGCGGTCATTTTTAAAATAGACTGCAAAATTAGGTGTTTTTAACGAGGAATCGAAGTGGTTTGACTTGTTTTAAACAGGGTATAGAATGCCCTGTAGATAGAGGAGAGACAAGCGGCTTGTAAAAAAGCCGGCCGCAGTAGATTTAAAGAGAAAATTGTTCGGCTAACCTTCAACGAAAGGTGAGCTTGACGATTTTTCCTTCTCCGGAGGCAAAGGCGACAGAGTCGTTTAAGAAGCGAAGAGCATGGAAGTTTTGATCGCTGAGTTGAGACCAATTTTCCCCCTTATCGTGAGAGTAAAAGACTCCTGTCGTGCCGACAGAGACCATTTCCTTTCCCTTTTTGTCGGGGACAAACTGTACGCTACTTTGATAACCGGGAAGCTGGCCATCAGCAATTATCTTCCAGGTTTTTCCGCCGTCTTCAGTGCGGATTTTGTTGGCCTTGGAGGAGGATGGCTCTGTATAATCTCCGCCAACAGCCATTCCGATTTTAGCGTTGTAAAAAGCGATGGAATACCCTCCGGTCGTATTTTTCCCCTGGATGAGAGGGGTCTTGAAAACCTGCCAA
>JAJYSO010000323.1 GCA_021793535.1 Bacteroidota bacterium
TTTTTGACCATAAACGATGGGTCAAAATATTACCCAGAGATGCTTACACGTATCTCGAATATCACTTTCACGATAGTGAAGGTAAAATAATTGCCTAAACTAGCAAACGACAAAAGCCTCGGAAAATTTTTCTGAGGCTTTTTTTATGGCCCAAAGTAAGGAATTGGTTATTTTTAACCCATGAAAAAACAAGAGGTATTCACCGTTTCCGAAGCCAAATTAAAGCTCATGCGCTTTTGTGCATACCGGGAACGTTGTCACCAGGAGGTGGAAGAAAAACTACGGCAATACCAACTGACACCTCTCGAAAAACAAACGGTCATTTCTCTGCTCATTGCCGATAACTTTTTAAACGAAGAGCGCTTCGCCTCGGTTTTTGTAAGGGATAAATTCAACCTTCAACACTGGGGGAAAAGCCGCTTACAAAGAGAACTAAAACTGCGAAGAATATCCGACTACCTCATCCAAAAAGCACTGCTGCAAATCGATCCAGAGGACTATTTGAACACTTTTAACCGCTTGGCTGAAAAAAAATGGCAACAATTGGGAAAGCAACCACTGTTACAAAAAAAGAAGAAGATCAACGATTACCTCCTTCGAAAGGGGTATGAATACGATTTGATCAACGCTTTTCTCCACACCCTTTCGTAAAACCCCATCGAAAAATTTTCCAAATACACACAAGAATGCACACGCGTGCTTATCTTTCCAGCCATTCTTTAAAAGCAGGAACCCGCTCACGGCTTACAATAAAAGGCTCGGAAAAGTCTTTGACCAGTACCGCATACCGACTTCCTGAATGCACATTTATTTTTTCAATAAACCTTAAATTGAGGAGTGCACTTCTGTTGATTCTAAAAAAATCCTTTGGAGAAAGTTCCTTCTCTAATTCGTTCAAAGAGGATTCCATACAATAGGTCCGACGACCCGACAAAACCCAAGTAGCTTTATCCTTGGATAAGAATCCGCTGATCTGTTCTACAGTCAACGTCTTTAACGTGTTCCCGATTTTAAGTAGAAAGCGTTCGCGATAAGGGGTTTCAAAATTCTGTCCCAAAATGGATCTCAATTCCCGTAAATCTTCAAAGACCGCTTGCTGATGTGCCCTGTATTTATCTATAGCTCTTTGTAAATCTTCCTGCACAATGGGTTTTAGCAAGTAATCGATACTGTTAAACTTAAACGCTCGTAAAGCGTAATTATCATACGCTGTGGTAAAAATAATTGCACTTTTAGGCTGTACCTCTTCAAAGATCTCAAAGCTGATTCCGTCCCCCAATTGGATATCGAGAAACAATACATCAGGATCCGGGTGCTCTTTCAACCACTTGATGGATGCAGCCACACTATTTAACACGGCTTGGGGCAATATTCCCATTTTCTGCAAAAGCCGAGACAGCTGCCGCGCAGCTGGCTTTTCATCTTCAATAATGACACAGTTCATGACGTACTCTGGTTTTTCTATTCTCTACTATTCGCTGTAGGCCTGGGCACGACCTGGTAAAAACCTGGAAAGTGCTTTTGTTTTTTCAGCCTAAGGACAAGGTATTGTTCTTTAGAGACTAGCGTTTGTCCCCCCGTCCATATTTCGGTATTGCTGTTTAGATTTTTCCAGCTCTCTTTGAATCATTTTATTTTTCCAGCTTGTATTCCGGTGTGTTCCGAAAACACCAATGGCATGAAAAACAACCCCGATTCCCCACCCCATTAATGGCCACATGGCCCAATCATAACGCCCGTCCGGGTATAGATCCAAAAAGGTAAGAAAAGCATTGATAACGACAAATGTGGCTAAGCTCCCGTAAAAACCCTGTAAGGTCTTTACCCGTTCTTTAGCCGCTTCTATTTCTTGTTCTGTGTATTTTTCCTGGGTATTCATCACAATTTCTTTTTTGGTTAAAATGGGCAGACTCACGCTAAATTCATTTTCATTTTGGAAGACCTCTATTTTTTTCCCGGTTAGATCACGGTATCTTTCCCTGATATTGGCCAGTCCTTTTTCCGTTCGCTTATAGTAATTATTTTTAAGTTGTAAAGTATTAGATATGATGAGTTTATCATTGTCTATATAAACTTTTACTTTCAATGGTTTTTCAGAAGTAATTTGGTTGTGTTTTATGCAGTTTTCCAAGAGTATTTGTAAAGACAAGGGGACCAACAGGCCCTTTTTAGGCAAGTCATCTGGCAGCTCAAACACCAATCCATCCTCATATCTTTTTTTGATCAGATTCATATATGTCTTTGCAAACTTCATTTCTTGCTCCAAAGGAACAGTCTTTTTATCTTTCTCCTCCAACACATAGCGATAAACTGAAGACAGCTCCCCCACGAACTCTTGTGCTTTGCTGGGGTTTTCATCAATTAACCCCATCAACACATTTAAACTGTTGAACAAAAAATGAGAACTCAATTGTGATTTGAGGGATTCGTGCTGAGCCGATAACTGATGCACCCTTTGCCGCTGCTCTTTTAACTGCCCCGATTGACGGTACTGGATAAGAGAAATGACTTGGAGAGTAACGGCTATGGTCATCGCTAGCCAGACCGTAAATTGAATGGACTGTAATCCTTGAGCAGATAACAATCCTTCCACAGCGCCGGTTAAAGAATGTCCGTAGACCAATAAAAGCAAAAGATACAATACAGCGCCGGTAACAAGACTGACCACGGCACTTCCCACTACTCCCAGTAAAAATCTCTTGACTAAACTCCTTCCATCCAAATCCGGAAATTTTGCTTGGCTCCAGACAATGACTCGATAATTGACCACATATAGACCCAAAGTAAAATAGATAGACCAAACCAAGTATTCAAAAAATTGCTTGATTTCAGGAAAAACGGCATGTTCCAAAAAGTAGTAGGATATATTGATCAAGTTGATAATCACAACAATGATC
>JAJYSO010000324.1 GCA_021793535.1 Bacteroidota bacterium
AACCCCAGGATCTAAGCAGGTCTAATCCGGCCTCAATTTTTTCATAGGAAACACGGTCGGCAATGGCAACAATGCCCACTCGATCTCCTTCTTTAAGTCTTTCGGGAAATAGCATACGCGTTGAATCTTATGTTTTGGCTTTACCGAATACCCTTCCATAAAGCAGATTTATCAGTATATTTGTGCTGAAAATTGTAATTTTAGGCCTACAAATTTAATTTTTTGATTTGATTAAATGAGGAATTTTGTTGTTCTACTGTGTTTTATCGGGCTGCTTTTTTCTTGTGGTCCCTCCAAAACGCGATTCTCGAACACCATCCATCGGCAATCGAATGGGGGCCTGGAATACGCGGGCAACAAGATTGCAAAAAGCGACTATCGCCACCAGCAGACCAACGCTCCTTCAGATTCCTCCAGTTTTGATTATGAAATCCACCCAGAAACTGCTGAAGTGAAAACACTGCCGGCCAATCGGCAAACGGCACGAGCCGTTGTAGATTACGCCAAGACGTATCTGGGAACGGGCTACCGCTACGGGGGAATGTCTTCCAATGGGATCGACTGTTCAGGATTGATTTACCTTTCTTTTTTAAACGTCGCAGACATCGAATTACCTCGCCGTTCAAGAGATATCGCACAAAAAGGCAAGCCCGTTGCCAAAGGGCAGGTCAAACCTGGGGACCTCGTTTATTTCAAAACCAACGGTGCCAGGGCGGTGAACCACATCGGGATTGTGGTAGAAAACGGAACAGACGGACCGCAATTCATTCATTCTTCCACCAGTCGAGGGGTGATGATCTCGGGATTGAATGAGCAATACTGGACCCGGGCCTATCAAGGGGCTCGACGAATTCTCTAAAGCAGAAGAGCGCCTGCTCGAACAAGGTTAGTCTCGGAAACTTGGTATAAAATTTTGTTGATACTTTGACCAGGCTTGCTCATCATCTAACTCTTTATAATCATCATTGGCGATCATTTTGAGAAAGATTTCTATCTCGGTAGGCTTTCGGTAACCCATAATGGGAGCGATCAGCCGCGCCTGTTCATCAAAAAAGACAATACTGGGATAGCCGTTTATGTGCAATGACTTTGCAAAAAGATGTTGGTAATTCCTTCCATTCTTGCGGGCGGAATCATACTTAGGATTGGTATAGGCCTGATCATTGTAATAAATGGTATCATTCCCTTCCGCATTGAACTTCACCGGGTAATAATGCGTATTGACATATTGAGCCACATCTTGATTTCCAAAAGTATTTTTATCCATCATCCGACAAGGCCCACACCAAACGGTATAGGCATCCATCAGAATTTTTTTAGGCTTTTCTTTTTGGGCAGCCAGGGCCTCGTTCATAGTCATCCATTTTATTTCCTCTTGCGCATGGGAAAGGGCAACCAAGCCGAAGAAAAGAAACAGCAAAAGGATGGTATTTTTCATAAAAAGAAGCTTTAAAAGACAAAGATACAATTTCCATAAGGTTCGCCTGTAGAAAAACCGCTCAAATCCCGAGATATTAGGAAGCCAAAAGGGGAGTGGGAGCTTTATATAAGAGAAAAGAAAGCTCGGGAATCCCGAGCTTTCTCAGCTAACTAACCAATCTATCATGAAAAACTTCATCTTAGCCTCGTAAAGTACGGAAATTTATTTCAATTTTACAGGTCCCTTAACATAAGAATAACAAAATCTGCATATTAGATTTCTTTTTAAGCAGTGGCGGCCTTCGGCTCGAGATCTAGCTATCGCCTTGGTTTGTAGGCGGTTCCCAAAAGTGTTTTTCGAAATCCTGAACTTGATTATCGATCACTACCAACCCCTCATTTTCCAATAATTGTTGCATTAGATTTGTTCCGGGAAAATGATGCTTCCCCGTCAGCACTCCATGGCGGTTCAATACTCGATGAGCCGGCACATCATAAGGAGAATTTCCTAACGCATAGCCCACCATGCGTGCACTTTTTGCTGCACCAATGGAGCGAGCAATCGCCCCATAGCTGGTCACCCTTCCATAGGGAATTTGACGGGTAACGGCGTACACACGCTCGTAAAAATTACTTTCCTTAGGCATAAAACGAGCGGATAAGGGTTATGGTAAATAAGATAAACATCATGCCCGCCATAAAGACATTGGCATATTTTACCATCAAGTTTGTGCGTTTTTGAAGGTGCAATGCCATGATTACGTACAAATACAAAATGGAAAAAGTACCCAAAGCAGCAGAAACGGCGAAAAGAGCGATGTACCAAAAACTAAAGGCGTTATCCACAGTGATGTTCAGTTGTGTACCTATAATGATAAAGTAGGGGATTAACAACACATTTAAACAGGTCATAAAAAACCCTTTTGCAAAACTTTTCCGAGAATCTTTAGGGTTAATTTTCTGCTCAATCGGCTTGTTGCGCAACGCAGCAATTAAAAAATAGATGGCCAGACCAGCAAAGACAAAGATCCCTATTCTGAGGGTGTCCGCCTGAATGGAAAAGTGTTTGGTAATGACCTTGGCCAATAAAATACAAAGAACAGCCTGAATCAAATTTGCTGTAAAGGCCCCCCAGGCGGCGGAAATACCATTTTTCTTGTCTTTGGATAAGGTTATTTTGGCTACAAACATATTGATAAGGCCGGGTGGAGTACCCCCGATAAATAGGGCAAAAAATGCAATCGCTATAAATTTGACCGTTTCCAAAAGCGGTTACTTTAGTTTGAACTGTATATAGGTAATGGCTTTGTCTTCTTCCAAAAACTGTTTTTCATAGAAAGTCTGTATGGCCTTGGTCTCTTCAGGAGCATGAGGGTTATTGTAAATATCGTGATGGCTGTACAAAATCTCATGTCCCAGACCTTGTAATAACCCCAAAGTATAACCGTGCATAAACTCGCTGTCTGTCT